>JBOIAY010000017.1:0-16259 GCA_050739255.1 Gammaproteobacteria bacterium | reverse complement strand
GTGACGAAGGCGTCACCACAATCGAGATCAAGAGCGGTTACGGTCTCGACCTGGCCAACGAACTCAAGATGTTGCGCGCCATCCGCAAACTGCGCCAGCATATAGACATGAATATCGTGCCCACGTTTCTGGGCGCCCACGCAATACCAACCGGTTGTACACGCGAGGACTACCTCGCGGATGTCATTGAGCACATGCTGCCGGTTGTGGCGCAGGAGAAACTCGCCGATAGCGTGGATATCTTTGCAGAGCACATCGCCTTCAGCGTGCAGGACCTGCGCGAGCTGTTCATGCAGGCCGCAAAAGCCGGGCTCAAAACCCGTGTTCACAGCGACCAGCTATCCAACATCGGCGCCACCGAGACAGCCGCGGCCCACGGCGCGCTATCCTGCGATCATCTTGAATATGCGAACGAGGAAGATGTCTCGGCCATGCGCAGCGCCGGAAGTGTAGCGGTGCTCCTGCCGGGAGCGTTTTATTTCCTGAAAGAAACCCGCAAACCGCCGGTGGAATTATTACGTCGCTATCAGGTACCCATGGCCGTCGCCACGGATTTGAATCCCGGTTCCTCGCCTATCGTCAGTCTGTTGACGGTGATGCACATGAGCGCTCTGTTGTTCGACCTCACGCCGGAGGAAATCCTGCTGGGCGTGACGCGCAACGCGGCCAAAGCCCTGGGGCGGGATGATGCCATCGGCAGCCTTGCACCAGGCCACCATGCAGATTTCAATGTGTGGGATATGCCAGCACCCGAGTTCCTGCTATATCAACTCGGCGGCCTGAAACCCACAGCGATATTTTTCAAGGGCAAGCAAACATGAGCCATTTATCACTGACGGGCGCCGACCTTACTCTCAGCGCATTGGCCGGATTCGATGCGGCACAACCGCAGGTGCAGCTTGCCGACAGCGCGCGTCAGAAAATGCTGGTGAGTGTAGGCACGGTGCGCGACGTCATCGAAACTGAACGCGTGTGCTACGGTATCAACACCGGCTTCGGCGCCCTTGCCCGCCAGCACATTTCCCGCGACAAGCTCATCCAGTTGCAATACAACCTGGTGCGCAGCCATGCCTGCGGCCTAGGCGAGCCGCTGTCACCAGCAATCACCCGCCGCATCCTGCTGCTCAAGGCCAACAGCCTCGCTATCGGCAACTCCGGGATCCGCCCCGAAGTCGTGGATGTGTTGCTGGCGCTGCTCAACCACGACGTGCTGCCGGTGATTCCCGCGAAAGGTTCCGTGGGCGCATCCGGTGATCTGGCGCCGCTCGCGCATCTGGCTCTGGCGCTCATCGGCGAAGGTGAAGCGCTGCATAAAGGCAAATTGTTGAAAGACGGCGCGGTGCTGGCTGCCATCCGCAGGCAGCCGGTGCAACTCGAAGCCAAGGAAGGGCTGGCGCTGCTCAACGGCACACAAGTTTCTGCGGCGCTTGCGATAGAAGGCCTGTTACAAATACGTGTGGCCTTGCTGTCATCCATCGTCATCGGTGCGTTGACGGTGGAAGCCTTGGCCGGCAGCTACAGTCCCTTCGACACCCGCATCTCTGCGGTGCGCAATTTGCCTGGACAAATCAAAGTCGCTGAATTGTTCCGCGGCCTGCTGACCGGGAGTGAAATCTGGCAATCTCATCAAGGCTGCGATCGGGTGCAGGATCCCTACTCCTTGCGCTGCATGCCGCAAGTGTACGGCGCCGTATGGGATACCCTCGCGCATGTCGCTCAGACGCTGGCGTGCGAATGCAACAGCGTTTCTGATAATCCGCTCATCTTCGGTGAAGATGTGCTTTCGGGCGGTAACTTTCATGCGGAGCCGCTAGCCTTCGTATCAGATTTCATGGCCATCGCTGCCACAGAACTGGGAAATATCTCCGAGCGGCGCACGGATTTGTTGCTCAAGAAAGTCAATCCCGGGCTTGAAATGTTCCTGGCCCGGGAACCGGGGGTGGAATCCGGATTCATGATCGCGCATGTCGCCGCGGCGGCCTTGGCATCGGAGAACAAGACGCTGGCACATCCGGCATCCGTGGACAGCATCCCGACCTCGGCCGGACAGGAAGATCATGTGAGTATGGCGCCCTGGGCGGGGCTGAAATTGCTGCAGATTCTGGAAAACCTGCGTCATATCCTGGCCATCGAAGCCCTCGCGGCGGCTGCGGCCATTGATGCGCAACGGCCGCTTAAAACCACCGTGGAATTGGAGGCGGTCCATGCGCTGTTGCGCCAGCACGTGCCCGCGCATACAGGTGACCGGCGCCTGGACGGTGACATCCGCCGGCTTGCGCGGGAACTTGGCGAAGGCGCGCTGGTTGGACTCGTGAAACCGGATGACAATGCGCTGCTAGGGGCATGATATTCCGGGTATTCCCGCAAAATTGACCGCCTTCGGATATATGCCATGCGAACGATATATCTTCCGGTTTTTGGCTATAATTAAATCGTGTTCCACTCAGGGCCTTGGGGTAATTACCCGGTCCATTGGCAGAAAACTCGCGGTTATGACGACCCCGCGCAACGTGGGGAAGTCCGGGGCCTTTCGTTTTCCCCCTTTGACGAGAGGCCCCACTTTTTACGGCATTCGCAGTAATTCGTAGACTGTTCCCCTAGGAGCCAGCAGCGGTACGCGGTAAACTGCCGCCAGGTGAACAGCGTTATCTCCCATCTGTAGTCTCAGCCCTGATCCGGAGTCCCCATGTTCAGACTGATTACCCGGTCCGCTGCCGTGCTGTGCACGTTATTGCCACTCGCAGGTTGCGGAGGCGGCGGCAACAATAACAACGGTCTCGCCCTGTACGTCGCTGACGCTCCCATTGACAACGTGAACAGCGTCAACATCAGCCTGACCGAAGTGGATGTGACCGGTGACGAGGGCACCCAGTATTTCCCATTCGCATCTCCCGTCACGCTCAATTTTTACCAACTCCAGGGCGGGCTGTCGCAGTTCCTGCTCAACGCCAGCCTGCCGACCGGGCATTACACGTCCGTCACCCTGTACTTCGACGCTGCACCGGGCACGCTGGATTCAAATATTTCACTGATCGGCGGCAGCACCTTGCCACTCGTCATACCGGCCGGCGCGCCCACCAAAATCACAGTGCCGGTGAATTTCATCGTTTTCCAGAACATCACCGCCAGCTACACCATTGATCTCGACTTGCGCAAATCGGTGCTGGTGGACCCGAGCGATCCCAACCAATACCTTCTGCAACCGGCGCTGCGCGCCGCGGACAATGCTGCTTCTGGTCAAATCACGGGTTCGGTGGCAAACACACTGGTCAGCTCAGGGTGCTCAGGAGCCGTGTATGTTTACAGCGGCAAAGTGACGCCCACGGACGTGAACATCAATGCGCCTGCCGGAACGGTGCAGCCGATCAGCAGCGCGCTGGTGGGGGTCAACGGCACTACCGCCGCGTACAACTTCACAGTCGGTTTCCTGCCGGCCGGTCAATACACCGCTGCCTTCACCTGCCAGGCAGCCTTGGATGATCCAACCAAAACCGACAACATCAAGTTCCTCTCAACTACCACCACAACCGTAAAAGCCGGGCAAACCGCTTTTATCAGCCTGAATTAGCCACCCGCATGACACTTCATTTGTCACCTGTGCCCGATATGTGTTCATAGCGGCGAAACACGCGGCCGTAACCAATCACGTACAGCAACTGCAACGCGGCAGCCACGTAAAACGGCGTAAGGAACATGCCGGCGGCGATCATCGGGCCTGCGATGCCCGGACCAACGGACTGCGGCACCTGAAAGGAAGCGGCATTGACGCTGGCGGCCAGCCCGCGACGTTCGTCACGCACCAGTACCATCACCTGCGCCTGACGCGCGCCCACCGACGCACCGCTGGTTGCCAGCCGCAGCATGTACACGAGCGCGCCCAGCCAGAACCACGGCATCAATGGCAACACCGCCAATAACAGTGCGCCGATACCTCGCGTCCACAGCACCGAATTCACCAAACCGTGTCGCAACGTAAAACGGCCGGCAAATACCGCACTTGCACCGGCCAATATAAAGGTAACAGCCATCATGGGAGCGATCTCGCCCGGACCGATATGAAATCGCAGTGCAAACCAGTAGGAAATAAGCGTGCCGGTGAGTCCTATGGACAGGCCATTGAGCGTATTCAATTGAAACAGGCGCCACAGGATAAGGTTCTCGAAGCGCCGCGTCTGGGAATGCTTCGCCACCCTGCCGTCGGGGTGCGCCGGTCTCACCGCCTGATGCGTCTCGCGGGCGCCCCCCAGCAGCCACAGGTTGGCCAACCCGCCCAACGCCACGACCATGAAAATGGGACTGTACGCAATATGCGGCCCCAGCGCTTTTACCCAGAAAGCCGGCAATGTCGCGAGCAGCGCGCCGGCTGCCATGCCGAAAAATCCCAAGGCTGAATTCAGACTGTAGACCCAGCCGCGTTTCCCGGCAGGCACCGCCTCCGCCAACCAGGCCTGCTCGGCGGGCGCGAAAGGTCCCGCCGAGCCCGCGCGGCCACGACCGAAGCCTGCGACGATGGCCGCCACGGCCAGGACCGTCATATTGGCGCTGAGCAGCACGGACAACCCGCAGAGCACCGTAAGGCCTTCGTTGTAAAGCAGAAACGGTTTGCGCCGGAAGCGGTCGCTGAAGATACCGATAACTACGCTGAACGCCGCGGCTACCAACCCACCGGCCATCAACGTCAGGCCAATCTGCAATCCGCTCCAGTGCAGTGCATGCATGTAGAGCGCCAGATCCACCACCAGTGCGCCCTGTGCCACGCTGCGCACGGTACGTGCCGCAAGCAAACGCCGCGTCGTGGGGTGAAGTTCAGCCAGCGCCAACCACATGGAAGGAACCTTGAAAGAGTGAGGAGCGAGGCGTGAGGGGTAAAGAGTAAAACGCGGCACGCAGAGCTTGCGCCCATCTCCTTACCAAGTTCGACCTCACCGAAAACCAGGCAGAATTTTACCGCACTGACGTGAAGTTATTACGCATCGAACAGATCAGAAGCGTCCGCCCCCAACGAAACGCGATTTCCAGTAGGAATTGTCGAGGCGTGCATAGGAAACCACCTGGCCGGTTTCCGGTGCGTGGATGAATTCGCCCTGCCCCACGTAAATCCCGTCGTGCATCTGGATATTGCCAGCGATCTGGAAAAACACCAGATCGCCGGGCCGCAACGCCTGCCGGCTGACCGGATGTGAGGCATACAGTTGCTCGTTGGCGCTACGCGGTACCGCGATTCCCGCTTGCCGGAACACGTAATACACCAGACCACTGCAATCGAAACCACGCGGCGTCGCACCGCCGTAGAGGTACGGCACACCCAGTTCACGGCGCGCAAACTGCATGATCTTGGCGGCTGATGCCGCTTCGGCCTGGGAATAGCCCGCGGCTGGCGGCCGCACCGGCCAGGGGGCGCATGCTGTGAGTCCGGTACCTATCAATCCAGCAAATAAAAACGTTACAGCTCTATTGTGCATGCGCCTATATGAACGGAACCGTTTCCAAAGTGCAAGCATCAACGGCGCAGGCGTACACGCCACCGCCCCAGATGCAAGCTCGCTTCCCGCAGCGTGAGATGAGTTTTTGCCAGTACCATCAGACTGCGCACTGCCAGCAAGCCGGAATCGGCAGCCACGATGGCTTGACGCATCTCCGCCTCGGTAGTCTGGAGCACCATTAGGGCCTGCTCGCGATTGACAGCCTCGAAAAGTACATTGGCGCCAGAGCGCAGTTGGCCGAGTCGTGGCAGGTCGGCCTGGATCACCACAGCAATCACCGGATAACCGCCGGTGGTGCCATGATTAGGTAACAGCACAATCGGATGCCCATCACTCGGCACTTGCACGGCGCCGCTCACCATGCCCTGCGAGCGCAACTCGCCCCGATTGTTCCTCGAAATACGCCTGCCCATAAGACGCACGCCAGTGCGATCACTGTCAGCGCGTACTTCAAACCTGCTTTGCAGAAAATCCTCCAGTGCGCTGGTGGCGAACCATTCTGCATGCGGCCCCGGAATCACCCGCAAGGTGATTTCATCGGAGAATTCTGGCGGAGCGCGCAGATACCAACCTTCGTGCAGACTGCGGCTTTGGATGGCAAACGAATCGCCCGCACGCAGCACCGACGGTCCCAATCCACTGAAGGTATCTGTTGAGGTGCTTGCCAGCACCGGCGCAAGTGAAAATCCACCGGCTACGGCAAGATAACAGCGCATGCCCATCAATACAGAACCACAGGTCAGCACCTGACCTGCGCGCACCGCCACGCTTTGGTACATGGGAATGGGCGAGTCATCCAGACAGGCTTCCATTCGGCCACCCGCCAGTGCAATCACGGCGTTGGCTTCAAAACGCAAAGTCGGGCCGCTCACAGTCATTTCCAGTGCCGTGGCATATTCTGGATTTCCTGCCAGCAAGTTCGCTTGCCGCAGGCTCAAACAGTCCGCTGCGCCGGCGCGCGGCACACCGAGATGGGCCAAACCGCCGCGGCCTCCATCCTGGAAGCTGGTGAAACGGCCGGGTTCCAGCACCGTAATCATGGCACCACTCTGAAATGCACTTTGTCGCCTGGCATGAGCAGCGCAGGCGCGGCACGCGCAGCATCAAACAACAAAGCACCGGTATGACCCAGCACGCGCCAACCGCCGGGCGTGGCCCGCGGATAAATGCCGCTGAATTCATCGGCGATGGCCACGGCGCCAGCCGGTACTCTGGTGCGCGGGGATTTCAAACGTGGCACGCGCAGTTTCGGATCCAGTTCTGCCAAATACGGGAACCCCGGTGCGAAACCCAGAAACGTCACCGTGTAAGTCGCAGCAGCGTGACACCGCACGACTTCCGCCACATCCAGATCGGTCATGCGCGCCACGTCTTCCAGGTCTTCGCCCTGGTACCGGACTTCGATGATATGCTCGCGCGCTTCGGCGGGAAGCGGGAGGTTTTGCATAAGCTTAGGCAGGCGGCGCGCGAATTTCGCCGCATCCAATCGCAATGGATCGAATTCCACCAGCAGTGTGTCCAGTCCCGGCACCAGTTCCAGGATACCGGAGAGCGATTGCCGGTAAAGGGCCTCGCGGCATTGCTGGGCGGCACAAGAGTTCTCCACTTCCAGCAACAGAGCACTGTCGCCGACAAAACGAATGTTCATGTAAACGAACGGATGGTAACGCCGAACTGTTCCAGCGCCACGCGCACGGCACGCGCGAGTTCAACAGCGCCGGGCGTGTCACCATGCACACACAGTGAGTGCGCGTAAATGGAAATATTTGAACCCTCCATGCTGGCTACCCTCCCGATCGTGGCAATCTCCACGGCGCGCTGGGCAACCGTCGTCACATCAATGATGACCGCACCCGATTGCGTGCGCGGCACCAGCCGCGCGCTCGCCGTATAGGCACGATCCGCGAAGGCTTCGCCAACCACACTCAAGCCCTGGCTCTGCGCGCGATTCATCGCCAGACTGTCGGGCAGCGTGAGTAAAGTGAGCGAACTGTCAAAACACTTGATGGCAGCAATCACCGCGCCGGCAACATCGGCATCGTCCATCATGCGGTTATACAACGCACCATGGGCTTTAAGATAACGCACCCGGCTGCCGGCAGCGCGGGTGATGCTGTCCAGAGTACTGAGTTGCTGCAAGATGCTGGCGGTGAGCGCCTGCGACGGCATTTGCATGTCGTGGCGGCCGAAATGCTCACGATCCGGATAGGCAACATGCGCGCCGATGCTGACGCCGTTGCGTACCGCGGCCTCCACTGTGCACTGCATGGTAGCAATGTCGCCCGCATGCGCGCCGCAGGCGATATTGGCGCTACTCACGATTTCCATCAGAGCCGCATCCCCATCACAACCTTCCCCCAGATCGCTGTTGAGATCCATGGCGACCACGCCGGTCATGAAGCGCAACTCAGGGAATCATCGGCAGATCGAGGCCGCGCTGCTTTGCCGTTTGTACGGCTTTCTCGTAGCCCGCATCCGCATGACGCATGACGCCGGTGCCGGGATCATTGATCAATACTCGCTGCAAAGCTGCTTCAGCTCGTTCGCTGCCATCCGCCACGATCACCACGCCGGCATGTAGAGCGTAGCCCAGACCGACACCGCCGCCATGATGGAAACTTACCCAGGATGCGCCGCTCGCGGTATTGAGCAACGCATTCAGCACCGGCCAGTCGGCCACCGCATCGCTACCGTCCCGCATGCTCTCGGTCTCGCGGTTGGGTGACGCGACCGACCCCGCATCCAGATGATCCCGGCCGATGACGATGGGCGCTTGCAATTCACCCTTTCTCACCATCTCGTTGAACGCAAGGCCCAGCTTGTGGCGCTCCTTGTAACCCAGCCAGCAGATGCGTGCCGGCAGACCCTGGAACTGGATACGCTGGCGCGCCATGTCCAGCCAGCGATGCAGATGTTGTTTGTCGGGGAATAGTTCTTTCGCCTTGGCATCGGTCTGGTAAATATCTTCAGGATCCCCGGACAATGCCACCCAGCGGAACGGCCCCATACCCTCACAGAACAGCGGACGGATATACAACGGCACGAAGCCCTTGAAGTCAAAGGCATTCGCAACACCCGCATCCTGGGCCATGGCGCGGATGTTATTGCCATAGTCGAATACAGGAATACCTTTGGAATGAAACCCAAGCATGGCGCGCACCTGACGTGCCATGGAGTGTTTGGAAAGCTCCACGTATTTCTTCGGATCACGCTTGCGCAGTTCGGCGGCTTGCTGCAACGAATAGCCCACAGGAATGTAGCCGTTCAATGGGTCATGGGCGGAAGTCTGGTCGGTCACCAGCTGCGGTTGAAACTCTCTCTGTAGGATTTCTTCGAAGAGTTCCGCCGCATTGCCCAGCAGACCCACGGACACCGCTTCGCCTTTCATCATGGCCGTGCGCAGAATTTCGAAAGCCTGTTTAAGCGAATTCACCTTGTGATCCAGATAACCTGTTGCGAGCCGCTTGTCTATGCGGCTTTCGTCCACTTCCACGGCAAGACAGCACAAACCTGCGAATACCGCCGCCAGAGGTTGTGCACCACCCATGCCGCCAAGACCGCCAGTCAGCAGCCATTTTCCTTTGGCGTCACTCTTGTAATGCTGACGCACCGCTTCCGCGAAAGTCTCGTAGGTGCCTTGCACGATGCCCTGGGTGCCGATGTAAATCCAGGAACCAGCCGTCATCTGACCGAACATCATCAGCCCTTTCTTGTCCAGTTCGAAGAAGTGTTCCCAGTTGGCCCATTTACCCACGAGATTGGAATTGGCGATGAGCACGCGCGGCGCGTCTTCGTGGGTTTTGAACACGCCTACCGGCTTGCCGGACTGGATCAGCAGGGTTTCATCATTTTCGAGGCGTTTGAGTGTCGCCACGATGGCATCGAAACATTCCCAGTTGCGCGCCGCGCGGCCGATGCCGCCATAAACCACCAGCTCCTTCGGGTTTTCGCCCACCGCCGGGTCCAGATTGTTGTGCAGCATCCTGAGTGCGGCTTCCTGCTGCCAGCCTTTACAGACAAGCTTCGGGCCGCCCGTAGCATGGAGTTCAACATCGCGGTAACGGGTAGGCACAACTGCAGCCTTGCAAAATGAAAGTGGCCGGTTATTGTAACCGGCCATCTATCAATCTACGAAAACACATGAAATGTAGTTTACCGGGGAGGCATACCGCTCGCCTGCTGCATTTGTAGTTGCTGTTGAAAGTTTTTGACGGATTGCTGATCGTCGTTCTGCTGGGCAGCTGCTTGTTGCTCCGTGTGACATAAGCGCCGTGGAACAATGTGGCCGGTTTCCATATAGCTGACGCATATTAACTTTTGCTGACCGGGTTTGGCGCTCGCTACCGCCGTTGCAGGTTTTGGAACGGTAGCACAGGCCGTAATCAACAGGGTTAATCCCAGGGAAAGAATCAATTTGCTCATGAACATTGCTCCGCGTAGTTTTAGGTGACACAAAATACTGTATACTCAGTACTACCTTAATAGTATTATAATCCGGAAAATCGTAGAAGCAAGGTCTGGGGGGAATATATACTAGAGTCCTAGTAGCTGTACTATACTTCATGCCAAGGCACTTGGCCACCCCCTTAGAACCTGGATATCCAACATGGCACCTCGCAAAATCCCGTCCACACTCGAACTGCCGGAACCCACGGAAGCTGAGTTGGAAATCCTGAACCTGCTCTGGCAACGGGGTCCAAGTACCGTGCGCCAGGTTCATGACACCCTGCTGCGCCACAGCGATCTGGCCTACACAACCGCGCTCAGCATGTTGCAGATCATGTTCCAGAAAGGTCTGGTCATCCGCGATGATTCCGTACGCGCCCATGTTTACGCACCCGCCTTGAGCAAGCATCAGACCCAAAGTCAGATCCTGGGCAAGCTGCTGCACCGGGTATTCGAGGGCTCTGCAGCGGACTTGGTATTGCAGGCCTTGGATTCCGCCAAACCCGCCAGCCAGGAGGAAATCAGCAAAATCCGTGCCCGCCTGGATGAGCTGGAGGGTGGCGCAAAATGAACAACATGATCGCAGCATTGCTCGACTCACCACTGGCGCATGAGCTGGGCTGGACGCTGGTGCATTTCCTGTGGCAGGGCGCCGTGGTGGGCGCACTCTATGCCGTGCTACGGCATGTGGTGCGACGGAAATCGCCCGCTTGCCGTTACCGCCTGGCAATGAGCGCGATGGCGGTGATGGCCACGCTACCGGTCTTCACCTTCATGTATCTTTCACACTCGGCTGTAGACGCTATCGCGAATGAGGCCGTGAAAACACTTGCCAGCGTGACTTCGACAGGCATAACCCAGGATGTTTCAGCGCCGCTTTCGATATTTGATCATTTGAAAATCTGGCTGCAGCCCCTGGTGCCTTGGGCAGCACCCTTGTGGTTGCTGGGTGTGTTGTGCATGACACTGCGCGCCTGGCGCGGCTGGCGGCATGCGTACCGTCTGCGTAAAAAAGCCGAATTCATTCCACTGCCGGAATGGAACACTGTGGTGGAATCCCTGCGCACGCTGCTTGGCATTCGCAAACTGGTACAGTTGGCCGTTTCTGTCAGCGTCACCGTGCCTTCGGTTATCGGCTGGCTCATGCCCATCATCCTGCTGCCGCCCAGTGTGATCGCGGGCCTGACACCGCTGCAGATGGAATTGATCCTGACCCACGAACTGGCCCATATCCGCCGTCAGGATTACCTGTGGAACCTGCTGCAGATAGCGGTGGAAACCCTGTTGTTTTATCATCCGGTCGTCCACTGGGTATCACACCAGGCGCGCCTGGAACGCGAGCAATGCTGTGACGACATGGTGGTAAGGCTGCATGGCAATGCCATTGATTACGCGCGCGCTTTGACAGAACTGGAAGGCCTGCGCCAGCCGCGTACCGCATTGGTGCTGGGTGCGAACGGCGGACAAGTCTTGGACCGGGTTCACCGTCTGTTGGGGCAGCCGGCTACCAATGCGGCCATGTCCTGGCTACCGCTATTGCTCGCGGCCGGGCTGCTGTTGGCGGGCAGCCTCATGCCGGTTTTCCGACAAAAGTCGCCGCTTCAAGCGGTCTTGGCGGCCCGATACACACTTATGGGCCAGCCGCAGCAAGCCCGCCCCCAGCCCGTACAAGTCCCCGCAGCTACAGTGGTGCCTGCGCGGATAAATGCCGTGGCATTTATGCAACCCGCGTTGCAACCGGTACACACGTTGCCTACCCTTGGAGAATCAGTAAGTGCGCCATTATCGGCTTTGCCCGTTTTGGCGACGCCAACCCAAACTGATGTCGTGGCATCAACCGCTGTGCCAGTCCACCGTACGCATGCAGCGAACCGTGCAGGCTGGAGAGTAGTTGCACAATATGCACCCATCTATCCGCACCTGGCACTGGAGCGTGGGATCGAAGGCTCTGCGGCCGTGGAATTCACGCTTACCCCGGAAGGGGAAGTAACAAACATGCGCGTGTCACACGTGACGGGCTCGCAGCTTTTCGGACAAGCTGCCATGGATACAATCCGCCGCTGGAGATTTGCCCCCGTCGCCGTGGGAGGCAATCCGGTGGCACAACACATGGCGATAGAAATCGAGTTCCGCCTGACTGATTCGGCCACAGGCAGCGGACCCTGCAAAATCTCCATGGGTTACCTCGTCTGCGTCAACTGATGACTCCAGGCGTATGATCCTTTCTACCCCGGGCTCATGAGTCCTCCCTTCATCTGCGCGACTGACACAGCATTCTTCCAATCTGATACCAGCGGGTGAGGGTGTCCTTCTACCCTATGAAATGGCTGCGTTTTTTCTGGCCGCATGTGTATCGCGTCCAGCCGCGAACATATGCGGGATCAATTGTTGGCCCACAATAACAGCGACGGTAACTGATTACGCCACCCACGCCCGCGCGTTTCTGCACAGGCGCAGCCACGGCGAATCTTCTTCCCAGTCACGCGGATGCCAGGACATCTGCAGCGTGCGGAATGTCCGTTCCGGATGCGGCATTAGCAATGTGTAGCGGCCATCGGTATTGGTGATGCCCGCAATCCCGAGAGGCGAACCGTTGGGATTGGCGGGATAGCGTTCCGTGACGCGTTCGTGGTTGTCCACGAAACGCAGCGTCACGCGGCCGCTGACCAGAAGCTGTTGCGCGCCTTCGGGCCGGGTAAATTTCGCGCGGCCTTCGCCGTGAGCCACGACAATCGGCAGCACCGAGCCTTCCATGCCTTTGAAAAACAGCGATGCCGAAGGCTGGATCTCCACCAGGCTCAAGCGGCCCTCGAACTGTTCGGAGGCGTTGCGCACGAAGCGCGGCCAGCCCACCGTGCCCGGTATGAGATCGTCCAGCGCCGCCATCATCTGGCAGCCGTTGCAGACCCCCAAGCCGAAACTGTCATCCCGGTCAAAAAATCGTCCAAACTCATCACGTGCGCGCGGATTGAACAGGATGGACTTGGCCCAGCCCTGGCCCGCACCCAGGACATCGCCGTAGGAGAATCCACCGCAGGCAACAATGCCGGCGTATTCCGCCAGGCTCACGCGCCCCGAGATGATGTCGGTCATGTGCACATCCACGGCGGCAAAACCGGCGCGGTCAAAAGCTGCTGCCATTTCTGTCTGGCCGTTCACGCCCTGCTCCCGCAGGACCGCAACCCGCGGGCGCAGACCTTTATTGATAAAGGGTGCGGCCACGTCTTCGCCCGGATCAAAGTTGAGCCGCACGTGCAATCCAGGATCTTCCACCAGCTTGGACTCGAATTCCTGCTGCGCGCCTTCCGGATTGTCGCGCAGCTGCTGCATGTAGAAACTGGTCTCGCTCCAAGCCTGGTGGAATTTGACCTGCTCGGCTTCCAGAACCACTTGATCGCCATGACTGAATACAATGCGGCCGTGATCCTGCGGCGTACCCAGCACCGGGACATTCAGCAAACCGTGATTGGCAAGTATGCGTTGCACCGGCAACGCATCGGCCTCGCGCACCTGGATCACGGCCCCGGCTTCCTCGGCAAATAAAGCCGCCACGATGTCTTGCCCGAGATCATCCAGTCTTATCGCGAGGCCGCAATGGGAAGCAAATGCCATCTCACATAGCGTGACGAATACGCCACCATCCGAGCGGTCGTGATAGGCGAGTAGGCGTTTGGCAGCATTCAATTCCTGCACGGCCGCGAAGAAACCGTGCAGCACGGCGGCGCTGTCCATGTCTGCGACTGAATCGCCGGTTTGTCCATATACCTGCGCCAGGCAGGAGCCGCCCACCCGGTTTTTGCCGCCGCCAAGATCAATCAACAGCAACCGCGTTTCGCCCGCGTCCAGCCGCAGTTGTGGTGTCAACGTGCGGCGTACATCATCCACCGGTGCGAATGCAGAAACCACAAGCGACAGCGGCGCCACCACACGTCGGGTTTTACCACCCTGCTCCCACACGGTTTGCATGGACAGGGAATCCTTGCCCACGGGAATCGCGATATTCAGCGCCACACACAGCTCGCTCACGGCTTTCACCGTGTCATAGAGCGCCGCATCCTCGCCGGGATGGCCACAGGCCGCCATCCAGTTGGCCGACAAGCGCACGTTTTCAAGCGCACCGATGTCAGCAGCAGCAATATTTGTCAGCGCTTCCGCCACTGCCATGCGGCCCGAAGCAGGCGCATTGATCACCGCTGACGGTGTGCGTTCACCCATCGCCATAGCTTCACCGTGATAGCCGTCGTAACTCGCGGCGGTCACCGCCAGATCGCTCACCGGCACCTGCCACGGACCTACCATCTGATCCCGGCACACCAGTCCGCCCACACTGCGATCGCAGATGGTGATCAGGAATCCCTTGTCGGCCACCGCGGGCAGGCGCAGTACGCGCAAAGCCGCCTCGCGCAGATCAATCTTCGAGGTATCGAAGGGGCCGGTTTCCTGCTTGATGCGCTTCACATCCCGCAGCATCTTCGGCGGTTTGCCGAACAGCATGTCCATGGCCATATTCACTGGCTGATTCTTGAAATGTGTATCTTTGACTACCAACGAATGCTTGCCGGTTGCCTCGCCGATGACGGCGAACGGACAGCGCTCGCGTACGCAAATACGCTCGAATTCCGCGAGATGTTCCGGCGCCACCGCCAGCACATAGCGCTCCTGCGCTTCATTGCACCAGGTTTCCATGGGCGACATGCCAGGTTCGTCGCTGGGCACGCTGCGCAGATCCACTACGCCGCCGCGTCGGCTCGCCTCCAGGATTTCCGCTACGGCATTGGACAGCCCGCCGGCGCCCACATCATGAATCGAAAGAATCGGATTGGCCGCATCCAACGCCCAGCAAGCATCAATGACTTCCTGGGCGCGTCGCTGGATTTCCGGATTGCCGCGCTGCACCGAAGCGAAATCCAGGTCTTCGCCACTCGCGCCACTGGTCAGACTGGAAGCTGCACCCCCGCCCAGACCGATCTTCATGGCCGGCCCGCCCAGCACGATGATCTTTGCACCTGCCGGCAAAGTTTGCTTTTCCACATCAACGGCACGGATATTTCCCAGGCCGCCGGCGATCATGATGGGTTTGTGGTACCCGCGCAGGGTTCCATCCACGTCCTGTTCGTAGGTGCGGAAATAACCGTTCAAGGCCGGGCGGCCAAATTCGTTGTTGAACGAAGCAGCGCCGATGGGACCCTCCAGCATGATGTCCAGCGCCGAGGCGATACGCGCGGGCTCGCCATAATCCTTTTCCCATGGCTGTATAAAACCGGGAATGCGCAGATTGGAAACCGAAAAACCCGCGAGCCCGGCCTTGGGTTTGGCGCCGCGGCCGGTGGCGCCTTCGTCGCGAATTTCACCGCCAGCGCCGGTAGCCGCGCCGGGAAATGGCGAAATGGCGGTGGGATGATTATGCGTCTCCACTTTCATGAGGATGTGGACGGGTTCCTCAATGCGTGCATAGACTTTGTCGGCGGCATGTGGAAAGAATCGGCTGCCTTTGTGGCCTTCGATTACGGAGGCGTTATCCCGATAAGCCGAGAGTACACCATTGGGATTGTGCTCATGGGTACGACGGATCATGTCGAACAGCGAAACCGGCTGCGGTTCGCCATCAATAATCCAGTCACCGTGAAAGATCTTGTGACGGCAATGTTCAGAGTTCGCCTGCGCGAACATCATGAGTTCCGCATCAGTAGGATTGCGTTTGAGCTTCTTGAAATTCTTGAGCAGATACTCCATTTCATCTTCGGAAAGCGCAAAACCGGATTCCTGATTCGCCTGTTTCAGCGCCCGCAGTCCGTCCTTGAGGACATTGACGGTCTTCAGCGCAACGGGTTTGGCCTGCTGGAAAAGCCCGACGGCTTCATCCTCATCGAACAACACCGTCTGGGTCATGCGATCGTGCAGGAGATGAGCGACGCGCGCCAATTGGGAGCGCTGCAGCAGCGCTCCAGCATGACTAAGATAAATGGCGATGCCCCGCTCGATACGGCGGATGGTGTTCAGGCCACTGTTATGCGCGATGTCGGTGGCCTTGCTGGCCCAAGGCGAAACCGTGCCGAAACGCGGTACACACAGCAGCAGCGAACCAGAGGGTATTTGTTCTGTAGGCGGCGGACCTTCGGCCAGCAATTCATGCAGAATGCGCTCCTCGCTCGCGCCAAGGGCATCGGGAGCATCAACAAAATAGCGGTATTCCGCGGCCAGCCCGGACACAGCCGGCACGAGCGTACGCAGATTGGCCAGCAGTTTCTGGATGCGGAACTCGGAAAGTGCCGGGCCACCACGGAACTGCAGCATGATCGGTCCTGGAGCGGGTACGGGCAAGTATTTTAC
>JBOIAY010000016.1:0-4149 GCA_050739255.1 Gammaproteobacteria bacterium | reverse complement strand
ATCTTCCGCGCCGACGATGTGCCCAAGTCGGGCGATAAATTCCGCCGGCAGCTTCGGAGCGGTGGTCACGGGTTCAATGTGCTTCGCCAAAAAGCTGTTCATCAATCAAATCGCACAGGCAATGCAGGCACAGCAGATGCACTTCCTGGATGCGCGCCGTAACCTTGGCCGGCACACGGATTTCCACGTCCGGTGATTTCAGGAGCGGCGCCATCTTGCCGCCGTCACGGCCGCTGAGCGCCACGATATGCACGCCTTTCTCATGGGCGACTTGCATGGCGCGCATGACGTTTGGCGAATTGCCGCTGGTGGAAATGGCCAGCAGCACGTCGCCCGATTGACCCAGCGCACGCACTTGTTTCGAGAAGACCTCGGTGTAGTCGTAATCGTTGGAGATGGATGTCAGCGTGGAGGTGTCGGTGGTGAGTGCGATGCCCGCAAGCGGGGCGCGTTCCCGCTCGAAACGGTTGAGGAGTTCCGCGGAAAAATGCTGGGAATCCGCCGCCGAGCCGCCGTTGCCGCAACTCATGATCTTATGATTAGCTTGAAGCGCCTTCGCCATGAGCTGCGCGGCGTTGACAATGGACGGCACCAGAATTTTGAGCGCCGCCTGTTTGGTCGCGATGCTGTCGTTGAAAAGTTGTGTAACGCGGGCGTTGAGTTCCATTGAAGTTCCTCAGGTCAAATCAGTCGGCGCGAAAAGCGTCCTTGATCCAATCGGGCTGTATTTTCCCGTCGGTGGTTTCACTCACGGCCACCACGTCAAAACGCAGCGGCCGGCGGCGATGACGGGCGTCCTGTTGCAGAAAGTGCTGGGCGGCGCGCAGCAGTTTCCCCTGTTTACGCGCATCCACGGTATCCACGGCACTGCCGAAACCACGCTCGCGGCGATAACGTACTTCCACCATCACCAGCGTTTCGCCATCCGCCATCACCAGATCCAGTTCACCCTGCGGGCAGCGGTAGTTGCGAACCAGCAGCGTCAGTCCGGCGCGGCGCAACAATTCCAGCGCCTGATCCTCAGCCCGTTGTCCCGCGGCCAGATGCGGCGCGAGGTTCATGGCGGCGGACTGGGCACTGCCACCATGTTCGTGGGCAGCAACGAAGCGGGCGTCAGCAATATGGGCGCGCCGTTTTTGAAGCTCGCCCAATCCAGTTGGCGGTGGATACGGCCGCTGCTGTCCATGCTGAGCAGCCCGGTCATGCCCTGCACCGTGGCACTGAACGGCTGGCCTTTGTAGAGCAGCGGCACCAGGCGCCAGGCATCGAAGCCCAGCGCATATAGCCGGCTGTTGCCGGAAAAATTGTTGGGCCACAGGCTTGCCACGGTTGAGCGGGTGTCAGCCGCCGCACCACTGGTTTCCAGCATCCAGGGCATGTCGTCAAAGCTGATGCCGTCGAAATCCGTATCCGCCGGTTCACCCGGCTGATACACCTGCGAGGTGGCATACACTGGTACGTTGATGGCGTGATAGAAGCGCAATTGAGGGCGGATCAGTTTGGCGTCGTTGGAGTTCGCGGCCAGAAAGATGAATTGGATATCCTGACGGCGGCGCGGCTCGAACTGCAGGCGCGTGCCGAGGAAAGCCGCGAGTTGTTCGTCGCGGTACTGGCTGTCGTTCAGGTTGAGCAGGCGCGTGATGGGCACGGAGAAATCGCTGGCGCCCGGCATATATGACTGCGTGCCCAGCAGTGTGCCACCCTGCTGGGCAAAGCGTGCGGAAAATGCATTGAGTACGCGCGTGCCCCAATCGCTCTGCGGCGTCAGCGCCACGCCGCGCGTCAAGCCTGTCGCGATTAGGCGATCCGCCACCTGTGAGGCTTCATCTTCCGGCGGCAGTCCGAACTGGAACAATCCCGGCGGTGCGGATTTGCCACTGTCCAGTGTGTTGAGCGCCAGCACCGGAACCGGCAGTGAACCCAAAAATGCGATACCGTTCACCGCATCCTTGATGAGCGGCCCCACCACCATGTCCGCGCCCGCAGCGACGGCCTCGCGATAGGCGGCCTGCGCACCGGCGGCGGTGCCGCCCGCATCGTAAAATGTGATAACCGGTGCGCTGCCGTTATTCGAGATTTGAAAGTACGCCGTGAGCAAGCCGTCGCGCACCGCGTCGGCAACGGATTGATAGGGACCGGAAAGCGGCAGCAGCACCGCGACATGCGCGGGATAGGTCGAGAAGGCTTTTTGCTTTGCAATCAGCTCCGGAACGATGTCCTGATCGGCGGGATGCCCGGGAAATTCCGCCTGCCAGGCTTGCAGTTGCTGCAGCAGATTTTTGGGTTGCTGCCAGATGTTGCGCGTGATGCTGCCCAGCACCAGCCAGCCGCGCGCCGTCGGCGAAATTGTTTTTGGCAAGCTCAGGATATTGAGCGGTGCGTGACTCTGGGTGATGATTTGCCAGATGCGTTGATGGTTTTCCTGGATGGCGGCGCTGTCGTTGCCGAGATCGTTTTCCCGCTCGCTCAGGTCTTCGACAGCGGCAATCATATTATCCAGCGCCACCTGCACCTGGGCGCGCAGCAACAATGTTCTGGCTTTCAGCTCATCCGGCAGTGGCGCCAGCGGGAAGTGCAAATGTTTGAGCGCAGCTTGAGGCTGCTGCGCGGCGAAATCCAGATTTGCCTTGAGCAGTTCCGCGCGCGCGTTCAGTGCCGGATACAGGGCCTGTTCCCGAATCTGGCCCAGCAGTTTCCAGGCTTGCGCGCTTTCATGCGCCTGCCACCAGGCTTCTGCGGCGCTCATCAGATATTCGTTGCGCGCTTCACCCTGGACGGTCGCAGCCAGGTTTGTATAAATCCGTGCGGCATCGACGAATTTGCCTTCCTGCTCCAACTGCGTGGCCTTGCCTTGTGGGGACTGGCGCGTGGGCGTGACGGCACAACCCGCCACCAAACCCAGCAGCAGGGCGAGTAGGCAGAAACGGCGTATGGAACCCGGCAGATTGCCTTGCATGGATTTTGGCTTCCGGTGCAGGATGGGCGATACCGTAATCATACCTTTACGGACAGGCCGCGGGAAAACCACGAGGAACACATGGCGGAACGGAACATAGGCACACTCTATGTGGTGGCCACGCCGATTGGCAATCTGGACGATCTTTCGCCACGGGCGCAACGCACTCTCGCCGAAGCGGACCTGATCGCTGCCGAGGACACGCGCCACTCGGCAGTGCTGCTCAAGCATTTCGGTATCCGCACGCCAGTGCTGTCACTGCACGATCACAATGAGGCCCAACGAATGCCCGGACTGGTCGAAAAACTGCTGGCGGGAAAATCGGTAGCCCTGGTCTCGGATGCGGGTACGCCGCTCATCAGCGATCCAGGCTTTGGTTTGGTGCGTGCTGCGCGCGCTGCCGGCATTCGCGTGATTCCCATACCCGGAGCCTGTGCCTTGATCGCGGCCTTGTCCGCGAGCGGCCTGCCCACCGACCGCTTCGTGTTCGAGGGTTTTCTGCCGCCTAAAACCGTGGCGCGACAAACACGGCTTGTGAAGCTTGCTTCCGAAACCCGCACATTGGTTTTCTATGAATCGGTGCATCGCCTGCAAGAATCCCTGACCGACATGGTGCAGCTACTCGGCGCCGAACGGCACGCCGTGATAGCGCGCGAACTCACCAAGCTGCACGAGTCCATCCACGACGGAACGCTGGCCGAAATTGCTAAATGGGCAGGCTCCAACAGTCATGCGGTCAAGGGCGAAGTCGTGGTGCTGGTGGCCGGCGCCCTTGCACCAGACAATGCCGTGCAAGCTGATGCCGTACTCGCCATCTTGCTGAAAGAATTGCCCGTCAAACAGGCGGCGGCGTTGACAGCAAAACTCACCGGCCAAAAGCGCAACGCGCTGTACCAGCGCGCTTTGGAAATCAGCACGCACAAGTAATCCTGATTTCGATTGTTGCCTGGTTTGTATCACCGGACCGGAAAGCCGATAATTCCAAATGGAGTCGGCCGGATGGCCGCTGCGCGCAAGCGTGGAGGAAAGTCCGGGCTCCACAGGACAGGGTGCCAGGTAACGCCTGGGGGGGCGCGAGCCCACGGAAAGTGCCACAGAAAACATACCGCCGATGGCCTTCGGGCTCAGGCAAGGGTGAAATGGTGCGGTAAGAGCGCACCGCGCGGCGGGTAACCGTCCGCGGCACGGAAAAC
>JBOIAY010000015.1:0-1828 GCA_050739255.1 Gammaproteobacteria bacterium | reverse complement strand
ACCCAGGGTGAGCTGGGTCATGTCGTTCGAGCCGATGGAGAAGCCGTCGAAGTATTCCAGAAATTGCTCCGCCAGCACCGCATTCGAGGGCAATTCACACATCATGATGAGCTTGAGACCTTGCTGACCGCGTTTCAAGTGATTGGCGGCGAGTATCTCGGTGACTTGACGGGCTTCTTCCAGTGTGCGCACGAAGGGGATCATGATCTGCACGTTCACGAGGCCCATGTCCTCGCGAACTTTCTTTAAGGCCTTGCACTCCAGTGCAAAGCACGCACGGAAACTGTCGGCAATGTAGCGTGAGGCGCCGCGAAAGCCGAGCATCGGATTTTCCTCATGTGGCTCGTACTGGCGACCGCCTATGAGATTCGCATATTCATTGGACTTGAAGTCCGAGGTCCGCACGATCACCGGTTCCGGTGCAAATGCCGCCGCGATCGTGGCGATGCCTTCCGCAAGCCGGTCCACATAAAAGCTCACGGGATCCTTGTAGCCCGCCATGCGTTCCTGTATCTGCTGCTTGATGTCGGACGGCTGTGTGTCGAAATTAAGCAGCGCCTTGGGGTGTACACCGATCATGCGATTAATGATGAATTCAAGCCGCGCCAGACCGACTCCCTTGTTGGGCAGCATGGCGAAATCGAAAGCCCGCTCCGGCGTGCCCACGTTCATCATGATTTTGAGGGGCGCCCTGGGCATGTTGTCGAGACTGATTTCACGCCGCTCAAACGCCAGCTTGCCGGCGTAGATGAAACCGGTATCGCCCTCGGCGCAGGAGACGGTAACGTCCTGGCCGTCCTTGATCTTGCGCGTGGCTTCACCACATCCCACCACCGCCGGGATACCCAGCTCGCGGGCGATGATGGCGGCGTGGCAGGTGCGACCACCGCGGTTGGTGACAATGGCGGCGGCGCGTTTCATGATCGGTTCCCAGTCCGGGTCGGTCATGTCGGTCACCAGCACTTCACCCGCCTGGATGTGATCCATCTCGCTGATGCTCTGGATGATTCTGGCTGTACCGGCACCGATCTTCTGGCCGATGCTGCGGCCTTCGATTATTACCTGGCCGCGTGCTTTGAGCGCGTAGCGTTCCAAAACCTGATTCTTGCGGCTTTTCACCGTTTCCGGCCGCGCTTGCACGATATAGAGCTTGCCATCAACCCCATCCTTGGCCCATTCGATATCCATGGGGCGCTGGTAATGTTTCTCGATGATGACCGCCTGCCTGGCCAGCGCGATCACATCTTCGTCGCTGAGGCAGAAGCGCTGGCGCGCTTCCTCGTGCACGTCAATGGTTTTAACGCCGTGGCCATGCGCATCGCCATCACCGTAAATCATCATGATGGTCTTGCTGCCCAGATTGCGACGCACGATGGGATATTTCCCGGCTTCCAGGGCGGGTTTGTACACGTAGTATTCGTCCGGATTCACCGCACCCTGCACCACGGTTTCGCCAAGACCGTAGGAGGCTGTAATGAATACCACCTTGTCGAAACCGGATTCCGTGTCGAGGGTGAACAGCACGCCGCTGGCGCCCAGATCACTGCGCGCCATGCGCTGGATGCCGGCCGAGAGCGCCACGTGTGCATGCGCGTAACCCTGATGCACGCGGTAGGCGATGGCGCGATCATTGAAGAGTGAGGCAAATACTTCCTTCACCTTCCTCAGTACGTCGTCAATGCCACGCACATTGAGAAATGTTTCCTGTTGCCCTGCGAAGGAAGCGTCCGGCATATCTTCGGCGGTGGCGGAGGAGCGCACCGCCACGGAGATTTCCTTGCCGGATTGCTTGATCAGTGTTTCGTAAGCAGCACGTATGGACTGTTCC
>JBOIAY010000014.1:0-2469 GCA_050739255.1 Gammaproteobacteria bacterium | reverse complement strand
GTAATTCACGGAAATTATGGCTCCCCGGGCCGGACTCGAACCAGCGACCAACGGATTAACAGTCCGTCGCTCTACCAACTGAGCTACCGGGGAACGGTATTGGAAGGGCGCCTATGGTAATGAAGGCTCCCTGAAGGGTCAACCGGAAAATGAACTTATGCGGCTGATTTCAGGAGAAAATCACCGAGTCGCGCCATGGCGGCTTCGAGGTTCTGCATGCTGGTGGCAAAGGACAAACGCACATGGCCCGGTGCACCGAAGGCGGATCCCGCCACCAGCGCAATGCCCGCATCCGCCAGCAACCGTTCGCACAGGGTGTTGTCATCCTTGAGTTTGAGTTGCGCGATGATTCTGGAAAAATCCGGGAATGAGTAAAAAGTCCCATCCGCCGGCAATACGCGCATTCCCGGCATGGACTTGAGAGATTCGTACACGAAGGTGTGACGTTTTTCAAAAGCGTGGCACATGGCATGCACGCATTCTTGATCTCCGGTCAGCGCCGCTTCGGCCGCCGCTTGGGAGATGGAGGCCGGGTTGGACGTGCTCTGTGATTGCACGTTGGTCATGGCCTTGATGAGATGGGCGGGGCCACCGGCAAAACCTATACGCCATCCGGTCATGGCATAGGCTTTGGAGACGCCGTTCAGCACCATCGTCCGTTCATACAGATCCGGCGCCGCCATGAGAATGTTGCAAAACGGCCCATCCCGCCACTGGAAATGCTCGTACATGTCATCCGTGGCAATGAGCACTCTCGGATGGCTGCGCAGCACATCGGCAAAGGCACCGAGTTCAGCGCGGCTGTAAGCCATGCCGGTGGGGTTGGAGGGGCTGTTGATAACGACCAGTCGCGTGCGGGGTGTGATGGCTTGAGCGAGTTGCGCCGGCGTGAGTTTGTAGTGCTGCTCCGGGCCCGCATACAGGATGACTGATGTGGCGCCGGTGATCTGCACGATTTCCGGGTATGACACCCAGTATGGTGCCGGGATGACAACTTCGTCACCCGAGTTAAGCAGCGCCTGGCAAAGATTGAAGAAACTTTGTTTGCCACCGCAAGATACGAGGATCTGGTTCGGCGCATATTTGAGGCCATTGTCACGGCGGAACTTTTCGATGACGGCGCGCTTCAGGGACGGCGTGCCGTCCACGGGCGTGTATTTGGTCTGACCCGCGCGAATCGCCCGGATGGCAGCTTCTTTTATATGTTCGGGGGTGTCGAAGTCCGGTTCGCCGGCCCCCAGGCCGATGATGTCTTGTCCCTGGGCCTTGAGTTCGGCGGCCCGGGCACTAACGGCGAGGGTAGGGGACGGTTGCAAGCGCTGCACGCGCTCGGACAGCACGATACTCACGGGGAACTCCATTCGGGAAGGCGAGACGGTATCATGATAAGGAAAGCACCCCTGAAATACCAATGAGTGACACATTCACACTGGCAGCGGATTACCGGCCGGCGGGCGATCAGCCCGAGGCCATCGGCGCACTGACGAACGGGCTGCGCAACGGACTTGCCAGGCAGACGCTGCTGGGCGTCACCGGCTCCGGCAAGACCTTCACCATCGCGAACGTGATCCAGAATTTGCAACGGCCAACGCTGGTAATGGCGCCCAACAAGACCCTCGCCGCGCAACTCTATGGCGAGTTCAAGGCATATTTCCCGCACAACGCCGTCGAGTATTTCGTTTCCTATTACGACTACTACCAGCCTGAGGCCTATGTCCCCTCGACTGATACCTATATAGAGAAGGATTCTTCCATCAACGACCACATCGAACAGATGCGCCTGTCCGCCACCAAGGCCCTGCTGGAACGGCCCGATACCATCATTGTCGCAACGGTGTCCGCCATCTACGGCCTGGGCGATCCACAGGCCTACCTCAGCATGGTGCTGCACCTGTCACGCGGCGATCGAGTGGACCAACGCCGCATTCTTCGACGTCTCGCGGAAATGCAATACACTCGTAATGAACTGGAACTCGCCCCTGGTACCTATCGGGTGCGTGGCGAGGTCATAGATATTTTTCCAGCGGAATCGGATCGCGAAGCCTTGCGAGTGGAACTGTTCGACGATGAGGTGACGGCTTTGAGCCTGTTCGATCCGCTCACGGGTGCGGTGTCTCGCGCACTGCCGCGGTTCACCGTGTTCCCCAGCAGCCACTATGTCACGCCGCGTAGCACACTGATTGAAGCGGTGGACAAGATCAAGCTTGAACTAAAGCCGCGGCTTGATGTTCTTCGCCAAGCGAACAAACTGGTGGAGGCGCAACGGCTCGAGCAGCGCACTTTGTTCGACATCGAGATGATTGCCGAAGTGGGCTATTGCAGCGGTATCGAAAACTATTCGCGGCACCTGTCCGGCCGCAAAATCGGCGAGCCACCGCCCACGCTTTACGACTACCTACCGCCCAACGCCATGCTGGTGGTAGACGAAAGTCACGTGACCATTCCGCAACTGGGCGGCATGTACAAGGG
>JBOIAY010000013.1:0-2983 GCA_050739255.1 Gammaproteobacteria bacterium | reverse complement strand
GTCCACGGCATTGCTGAAGAAAAATGCCGGACTGCCGTCCGCGCGCCGGATCACGAAATCGCCGATGTCACGATGCGCGAACACCTGACAGCCGCGCACCAGATCATCAAATACCGTTTCGGCGGTTTCCGGGACGCGAAACCGCAAGGCCGGTTTCAGCCCTTTTGCCAAGCGCGTTTCGATCGCGTCGGCGGTCAAATGAGCGCAGGTGCCGGCGTAACGCGGCGGCCTGCCGGCGGCGAGCTGCGCCTTGCGGGCCAGCGCGAGCTCCGTAGGCGTGCAGAAGCACGGGTAGGTCAAGTCATGTTCTGCAAGCTTGTCTATATAGATGCGGTAAATCTCATTGCGCTCGGACTGCCGGTACGGTCCGTGCTTGCCGCCCTTGTCCGGCCCTTCCTGCCAGGCAATGCCAAGCCAGGCAAGGTCTTCAATCAGCTTTGTCTCGAACTCCGGCCGGGACCGTTCAGCGTCCGTATCTTCGATGCGCAAGATCAGGGTTCCATTTTCACGCGCTACCAGCAATGCACTGAACAAGGCCGTGCGGGCATTGCCCACATGCAGACGGCCGGTGGGACTGGGGGCAAAACGGGTACGAATAC
Source organism: Gammaproteobacteria bacterium (assembly GCA_050739255.1). Taxonomy (GTDB): domain Bacteria; phylum Pseudomonadota; class Gammaproteobacteria; order Natronospirales; family REEB76; genus REEB76. The sequence continues at coordinate 2,384 of JBOIAY010000013.1, read as the reverse complement.
TCATGGCGTGGCATTTTATCAGGCCACGCACTGTCCAAGTCCGTAAAACTGCCAATTTACAGGCCCACCCCGTATCATGGTCGCAATACTGGGAGAATCGCCATGAGAAATCGCCTGATCGGCTTGTTGATCGTCGCACTTCTGGCCGCATGCAGTCAGACGCTCGTTCGGCCCACTCCGCCCTCGAACCCGCATCCCGAAGTGGCGTTTGAAACCAGCCTGGGGACCTTCGTGGTGCAACTCGACAGTCGGCGGGCGCCGCTGACGGTGGCGAATTTTCTGCGCTACGTGAACACGGGTTTTTACAACGGCACGACTTTTCATCGTGCGGTGCCAGGTTTCGTGATTCAGGGCGGCGGTTACACCACGGCTTATGCGGAAAAGAAAACCCTTGCACCCATACCCAATGAATCGGGAAACGGCCTGTCCAACCTGCGCGGCACCATCGCCATGGCGCGGGATGACGCACCACATACTGCCACCGCCCAGTTCTACATCAATCTGGTGGATAACCGGAAACTGGATCCGCGCCCGGACCGCTGGGGCTACGCGGTATTCGGAAAGGTTATTCAGGGCATGGACGCGGTGGACAAGATTGCCGCCGTGCCCACCGGCAAAACCGGCCCCTTCAACAAAGACGCGCCCCTGACGCCGGTCGTGATACTGAAAGCGCTGGTGCTGAAACCATCGCTGGATTAACCGCGCATGACCACCTTGTTCATCTCGGACTTGCATCTTGATCCTGCGCGTCCGCAGATCACACAATTGTTCCTGGACTTTCTCAAGACCGAGGCGCGTGCCGCGGAAACCCTATACATCCTCGGGGATTTCTTCGAGATCTGGATAGGAGACGACGACCCAGATCCGCACCATGCCCGTGTTATCGCCGGTGTGCGGGAACTGGCTGACCGCAGCGTGCCGGTCTATTTCATGCATGGCAACCGGGACTTTCTGATTGGCGAGCGCTTCGCCCGCGCGGCCGGCTGTATGCTGTTGCCTGATCCTTATCTTGTGAATTTGTATGGACTCCCCACACTGCTCATGCATGGCGATACCCTGTGCACCGATGACGTGGAATACCAAGCATTCAGAAAAATGGTCCGGGACCCAGCGCGACAGCAAGCCTTCCTGGCTAAGAGTGTAAAAGAACGCCGCGAATTCATGACCCAGGCCCGCATGGCAACCAAGCTACACACCCAAACAAAAGCCGAATACATCATGGATGTGAACCAGCATGCCGTCGAGATAGTGATGGCGCAATATAACGTCACACGGCTGATCCATGGCCATACCCACCGGCCGGCCGTGCATACATTCCAATCAGATGGAGTAGAAAAAACGCGGATCGTACTGGGTGATTGGTACGAACAGGGAAGCATGTTGAGAACCGACCAAAACAGCTTTCGGCTCCTGTCGCTGCCACTATCGTGATTTTTAGACAGGCTTCCCGCTGTGAAAACGGAAATCCCTGTCGCTGCCGGTAATCAGGGCTGCTTCAACTTCCGCGAACACTTCGGTTCTTGACGTTAAATCATCCGAATCCGCCTGCCTGGCGAGTTTCAGATAAATCTCGAAATGCCGCACTTCCGCTGCGGCCAGACCAGCATAGAAGTCAGCCAGCGCGCCATCCAGGTGGGCTTGCAGCGCATGGAATCGCTCACAGGAACGGGCTTCGATAAAAGCCCCAATGAGCAGAATATCCACCATGCGTTCCGGTTCATGATGGCGGGCATGGCGGCGCAGACCTTCCGCGTAGCGTGAGGCGCCGAGCGTGCGGTAGCGAATTCCGCGCTGTTTCATGACGCGCAGCACCTGCTCAAAATGCCGCAGCTCCTCGCGGGCGAGCCGCGATAGAACCCCCTGCATTTCCGGATGACGTTCGCCGTACTGAAACATGAGATTCAGCGCGGTGGCCGCAGCCTTCTTCTCGCAGTTCGCGTGATCAATCAGCAGGATGTCCTGGTTACGGACAGCCGCATCAATCCAGGCTTGTGGCGTGGCGCATAGCAGCAGCGCGTTGATATCCAACTGGCTTTCCATGCCACTTCAGCCTTGTTTGCGGGCAATGATCAGATCCATGACGTTGGTGCCGGTGGGGCCGGTATACACCAAGTCACCGCTGGCTTCCAGAAAGCTGCCGGTATCGGCACGCGCCATGCAGTCGCGCGCATCCAGGCCAGCGTCTTCACCCCGCGCGATACTGCCGCCGTCCACCAGCGCGCCCGCGTCGCCGGAATTACCGTCGGCGCCGTCCGTGCCGGCCGCCAGCAAATAAATATTCGCGTGGCCCGCGAGCTTGTGCGCTGCCGCCAACGCCAGCATCTGGTTGCGGCCGCCGCGACCTGGATGATCCGGCAGGCGCACCACGGTCTCCCCTCCCCAGA
>JBOIAY010000012.1:0-18010 GCA_050739255.1 Gammaproteobacteria bacterium | reverse complement strand
CAATTCGCCTGAACATCGAGCTTCTGGTCTATATTCTGTTTTTCGTCGTGATACTTGGCCTCGCAAACCTGTACTTCGGCGAGATGAATCGCAAGAACCGCGCGCTCAAGCTCTCGCAGGAAGAAATCCGCAAGCTGGCGGCCGGCGCCGAGCGCGAGCGCATCGGCCGCGATCTACACGATTTGCTGGGCCACACGCTGACGCTCATCACCGTCAAGGCGGAACTCGCGGCCAAACTGGCGGAGCGCGACTTGGCCGGTGCGGCGCGCGAAATCCGCGACGTGGAACGCATCTCGCGCGAGGCGCTCGCGCAAGTGCGCGAGGCGGTCGGCGGTTACCGCAGCAGCGGCTTGACCGGCGAACTTGCCAACGCACGTGTGGCACTCACCGCAGCCAACGTCAAGCTGGCGGAAAAAGTGGAGCCGCCAAACCTTTCGCCGGCGCAGGATTCGGCGCTTGCCATGGTGCTGCGTGAAGCCGTCACCAATGTGGTGCGTCATTCCGGCGCGCAGCACTGCCGCATCCGGCTTGAAAACCACAATGATCAATTGCGTCTGCTCATCGAGGACGACGGCCGTGGTGGCAAGGTCCGGGAGGGTAACGGACTCAGGGGTATGCGTGAGCGTTTGCAGGCGTTGTCCGGTCAACTGGAAATTGCTTCCGACCAAGCTGGCACGCGTCTCGCTATTCTGCTGCCGGCAATTGATCCGGATGTGCGCGATAACCGCACTGTATTGATCGGATAGGCCGCATGATCAAGGTACTCATCGCCGAAGACCAGAGCATGATTTTGGGCGCGCTTGCCGCCATGCTGGACATGGAGGAGGATATCTCCGTGGTCGCCCGCGCCGGCAACGGCAAGGATGCACTCAAGCTGGCGGAAGAACTCAAACCGGAAGTGGTCGTGACCGACATCGAGATGCCCGGCATGACCGGCCTTGAATTCGCCGATGCGCTCAAACACCGCAATCACCCTGCACGGGTCATCATCGTGACCACATTTGCACGCCCCGGGTATCTGCGCCGCGCGCTGGAAGCCGGCGTGAAAGGCTATCTGCTGAAAGATGCGCCGGCCGAACAACTGGCGAACGCAATCCGCAAGGTGTACGAAGGTGGCAAAGTCATCGCGCCGGAACTGGCCACGCAAGCCTGGGATACCGAAGACCCGCTCAACGACCGCGAGCGCCAGGTGCTTCGACTCGCCGGCGAGGGCTTGGCCAGCGCCGAGATTGCCAAACAATTGTTTCTGTCTGAAGGCACCGTGCGCAATTATCTCTCGGAAGCCATCGGCAAACTGGGCGCTGCGAATCGTATCGAAGCCGCGCGCATAGCGCGCCAGAAAGGCTGGCTGTAGCCGTCCTGAAAAACACGCGGCCACGACTGTCTGCACGCGCCAAATCGCTGACCACAGATCGGGCACCACCAACCATCCAAAATACTGCTTTTCAACCAACTGCCCCACCGAAGACGCGACGACAGCGCAACCGACGCGAGGGCACCAATGACGGCATGAATAACATTTCTCGCATGACAAGCGTCACGGAATAATGCTGACAAAGGATACATGAGCAAATGAAAGAGCAAAGGTAGAGTACTGCTCGTTCGCAGCAACAGATTGCTATTCTTTACTTTCCTGATGGAGGTCCTCGTCATGAAGAAACTTATCACGCTTTTTATTTTGACCATACTGGACGCGCTAATGGTCACGCCCGTGCTTGCATCATCGCAATCTCCACAACTTTCTCAGGACAACCGTGGCATGCAAGAATCGGCCACTAATACCGGTGATCTCTTCGATTGCTCCAAGATATACGGCGGCCAACCCGCATCATGCGAGCACATTCCATGCAACAAAAAATATCTTTCCTTCATCGGCACGTGGCAAGGCGAGTTCCAGGCGTACGTCCGCTCGATGTCCACGCCGGACAAAGCGGTATATCGCCCTTACCACAATACCGTTCGTTATTCGAAAAGCGGCTGCCTTGAGAACCCTGGAGCGGGAGAAACTTTTATCGTCGGTCATATGACCAACCGCTATCCCGCGTTCGCAGGCCTTCCCGCTAGAGTTGACAAGAGCTTGCTGATATTAGGCCGCGGAGCATACGACAAGCCGTTCATGCGTACCGTGGATAAAAACGGCATCAACACATTCGCGCTGGTTTACCAGAACACCCCAGCGAGCCTATCGATCTGGAACCTCATGCTACCAGCGGCACATGGCAACCCGCCCATGTCGTTCACGACGATTGACGGACGAGACTTCGGCACACCCAACGCGAACAGACGGGATGTGACGGTCACGCTGACGGTTGGACCGGTGGATGCTCCTTATTGGCAAGGCGTGATCGCCTACGGATCCCACACCAGGGAGTAGCGCCTGTTGTCATATCCTCGCATCATTGATTCATAGTAGCGTGCGCAATTATCTCTCCGAAGCCATCGGCGAACTCGGCGCCGCGAATCGCATCGAAGCCGCGCGCATCGCCCACCAGTAAAGATTGGCTGTAGTCAGATACAGACAATGAGACCAACGGCCTCGCTGCCAGCGCGGAGTAATGTCCTGCCATCTTTCGTCAGGAAAGGCTCTTCTCTCCACTTCCCACTTCCCACTTCCCACTCCTCACTCCTCACTCCTCACTCCTTACGCCTAACCTCCTTTAATCTCCCACTCGCACTATCTTGAGGCTGTCTGTGCCGCCGGTGACTCCGCTGAGCGCGCCCTTGGTGCAGATGACAAAGTCACCGTCCTTGACGATGCCGCGCTGCTTGAGTTCGTCCGCGGCACTGCGAAGCACGTGGTCCGGGTTGGTGTGCATTACGTCGAAGGCGATCGGATACACACCGCGATACAAGGTGACGCGCCGGCGCGTGGCCTCGTGGCGCGTCATGGCATAGATGGGGATGCCAGAGCGAATGCGTGACATCCACAGGGCAGTGGAGCCGGATTCCGTCAACGCGATGATGGCCTTCACATCCATGTGATTGGCGGTGTACATCACCGCCATGGCGATGGCTTCATCCACCCGTTCGAAATGCCGTTCGATGCGCCGCTCGACTCCCAGTGAGGCGCGCTGCCGTTCGGCGCCCCCGCACACCCGCGCCATGGCTTCCACGGTCTTCATCGGATACTTGCCGGCGGCGGTTTCCGCCGACAGCATCACCGCGTCGGTGCCATCCAGCACCGCGTTTGCCACGTCAAGTACCTCGGCACGGGTCGGCACGGGACTGTGGATCATGGATTCCATCATCTGCGTGGCGGTAATCACCACGCGGTGCAATTCGCGGGCTCGCTGGATGATGAGTTTCTGGATGCCGGGTAGTTCGGCATCGCCGATTTCCACCGCCAGATCACCGCGTGCTATCATTACCGCGTCACTGGCGCGGATAATATTATCCAGATTCTGGATGGCTTCAGCGCGCTCGATCTTGGCAATGATGCCTGCCTTGCTACCCGCCGCATGCAGCAGTGTACGGGCTCGTTCGATGTCACCGGCGTCGCGTGGAAATGACACGGCGAGATAATCCACACCCAGTTCCGTCGCGAACTTTATATCACGCAAGTCCTTCTCGGTCAGCGCCGTTGCCGACAAGCCACCGCCTTGGCGGTTGATACCTTTGTGGTCGGACAGCTCGCCGCCACTTTCCACCATGCAGACGATGCGCGCGCCCTGCACTTCCTCGACGCGCAAACTGATTTCGCCGTCACCCAGTATCAGAATGTCGTCCGCTTTGACGTCCTGGGGCAAAGCCTTATAGGTGATACCGACGTTGTCTTCCGTGCCCGCATTGTCAGCAAGACGTGCATCCAGCACGAAACGCTGATCATCCTTGAGCGTGATGTGGCCATTGTGGAATTTCTCGATGCGTATCTTGGGACCTTGCAGGTCGCCCAGCACGCCGACGTCTTTGCCGGCTTTGGCAGCCGCTTCGCGCACCAGTTGCACCCTGCGCCGGTGATCGGCGAGTTCGCCATGAGAGAAGTTCAGGCGCACTACATCCACGCCGGCGCGTGTGATGGCCAGCATGGTTTCTGGCGTGTCGGTGGCCGGACCGAGAGTGGCGACGATCTTGGTTCTGCGTGGCATGGGTCAATTATGCACTCAGGGATTTGGGAAAGTGAGGGGTAAGGCCGCTGCGCACTGTACGAAATGTGTAGGTTGGGGTGAGCGCAGTGAACCCCAACAGATTCGAGAACGTTGGGGTTCGAAGACTCACCCCAACCTACAACGCCTGTTTCCGGTTTGTGGCGCACGCGGCTCGCTCTTCAAGCACCGCTACCGCCGGCAACTTCCTGCCTTCCAGGAATTCCAGGAACGCACCACCGCCAGTTGAGACATAGGAGATGCGATCGGTAAGACCGTACTTGTCTAGCGCCGCCAGCGTATCGCCGCCACCGGCGATGGAAAACGCCGGACTCTCGGCAATAGCGTGCGCCAGTATTTTAGTACCTTCACCGAATTGATCGAACTCGAACACGCCCACCGGCCCGTTCCAGACGATGGTGCCGGCTGTTTTCAGCAACGCCGCGTAGAGTTCGGCGGTGTCGGGGCCGATATCGAGGATCATCTCGTCGGCTCCCACTGCATTCACGTCGCGCACGTCGGCTTCGGCGCTGACGGAAAACTCGCTGGCCACCACCACGTCGGTAGGCAGCGGAATATTGCCGCCGCGCGATCGAGCCGCGCCCATAAGCCGCTTCGCCTCAGGGATGAGATCGGGCTCGTTCAGAGACTTGCCGACTTTGTAACCGGCAGCCGCAATGAAGGTGTTGGCGATGCCGCCGCCGACGATCAGTTGATCCACCACTTTGGTGAGTGCATCCAGCACCGTAAGTTTGGTGGAGACTTTGGAACCGGCGACGATGGCCACCAGCGGCCGTGCTGGTTTATCCAACGCGCGCCCCAAGGCTTCCAGCTCACTGGCAAGCAGTGGGCCGGCACAGGCAACGGGGGCGTACTTGGCAATACTGTGAGTCGAGGCTTCGGCGCGATGCGCCGTGCCAAATGCGTCCATCACGTAGATGTCGCACAGTGCCGCCATTTTTCGGGCCAGCGCTTCGTCATCCTGCTTCTCGCCCCTGAGAAAGCGCACGTTCTCACACAGCACCACGTCGCCGGGCGCCGCTTGCACTCCATTGATCCAGTCTTTTACCAGCGACACCTTCACACCCAACAATTCCGTGAGCCGCTCAGCGACGGGCGCCAGTGACAGCGTTGCATCAAACTCACCTTCCTTGGGACGGCCGAGATGCGACAGGAGCATCACACGTGCGCCGGCTTGTATCGCCGTCTTGATTGTCGGTACAGACGCGCGGATACGCGCGTCGCTGCTGATGCGCCCGTGCTCATCCTGCGGCACGTTCAGGTCTTCACGGATCAGCACGCGTTTGCCGCGCAGGTCTAAATCGCTCATCTTGATTAGCCGCATATCGGCTCTGCTCCAATGCTTAATGTGGGAGCGGCGATATTCGCCGCGATGTTCATGGAATCGCGGTGGAGACCACCGCTCCCACAATATTGCCATGCACGATCCCTACTTTGCATTCCAGAATGCCGCGGTGGCATCCAGCATCCGGTTGCTGAAACCCCACTCGTTGTCATACCAGCCGCAGACTTTCACCAGCCGGCCGATCACCTTGGTCATCCAGGCATCGTAGGTACAGGACGCAGGATCGTGGTTGAAATCCACCGATACCAGCGGATGATCGTTGTAATTGAGAATGCCCTTGAGTTCACCCAGACTCGCCTCCTTCATGATTTTGTTCAGCTCTTCCTTGCTGGTGTCGCGGGCCGCGGTGATGGTCAAGTCCACTAGGGACACATTGATGGTGGGCACACGGATCGAGAAACCATCCAGCTTGCCGGCCAGTTCCGGAATCACCAGGCCGATGGCCGCGGCTGCGCCGGTCTTGGTGGGAATCATGGAATGTGTGGCGGAACGCGCGCGCCGCAGGTCTTTATGGTACACGTCCGTCAGCACCTGGTCGTTGGTGTAGCTGTGCACCGTGTTCATGATGCCACCCACGATGCCGATCTTCTCGTGCAGCACCTTGGCAAGCGGTGCGAGGCAGTTTGTGGTGCAGGAGGCGTTGGAAATCACTGTGTGAGATGACTTCAGTATCTTGTGATTCACGCCATACACGATAGTCGCGTCCACATCCTCACCACCGGGCGCCGAGATGATTACCTTTTTGGCCCCACCCTGTAGATGCGCCGAAGCCTTGGCCTTGCTGGCAAACAGACCGGTGCTCTCCACGACCAGCTCGGCGCCCGCGCTCGCCCAGGGAATCCTGGCCGGATCGCGCTCGGCAAACACCTTGATCTTGTCGCCATTCACCACCATGCATGCGCCTTCTGCGCTGACGGTTCCCGGGAATTTACCGTGGGCGGTGTCGTACTGGGTCAGGTGCGCATTGGTGGCCGCATCACCCAAATCGTTGATGGCCACGATCTTTATTTCGTTTGTACGCTTTGATTCATAAAGCGCCCGCAGGATATTGCGGCCAATGCGGCCGTAACCGTTGATACCAACTTTGATTGCCATGATTCCTTAACTCCTATCTCATATTCTCTATAATGGCGAGTGCCCGGATGACATTGGCGAGTTGCGTCGGGAGGGCATGAACATTCCCCGGGAAAGGGCGCGTATTTTCGCCGATGCGGGCATTAGGGACAACCCTGCGGCGGGTAGAATGCTGCTTTCCCGCACTCGAAAAAGGAATCCAAGGCGTGACAACTACTTATAGCCGTGAATTCAGTGTCCGTTGGGCGGATCTCGACCCCAACGGCCACCTGCGCCATACCGCCTACATGGACTATGCCGCCGAAGCGCGTGTGGGTCTGTTGAACGATTGCGGCTTCACGCTGGAGCGCTTCCAGAAACTGTGCATCGGCCCGGTGCTGTTCCGTGAAGAAACGCAATATTTGCATGAGATACGCGCCAACGAGCGTATCAGCGTCACCGCAGAGATCACCGGCCTGTCGCCGAACGGCAAACATTGGCGCATCCGCCACAGAATATTCCGTGCCAATGGTGAACTCGTCTGTGTGGTGAACGTGCAAGGCGCATGGCTGGACTTGGTGACGCGCAAAGTGGTGCCGGCGCTGGCAGAATTGCAGGACGCCATGCGCAAGGCGCCACGCGCTGAGGATTACGCTGAATTCACGCCCCAGAAACCAGCATGAGCTTCGCCGTGTGAAAAACACTACGCCATGAACACACAAAACCCTGCCATCAAAACCCACGGCCTGGTGAAGCATTACGACAAGGTCGAAGCTTTGCGCGGCATTGACCTTACGGTGAACGTGGGCGAGATGTTCGCGCTGCTCGGCCCCAACGGCGCCGGCAAGACCACGCTGTTCTCGATTCTCGCTACCCTGCGCAAACCCACAAGTGGCGAAGCGCGCGTCATGGACTGTGACGTGGTGCGCCAGCGCGCTGCTGTGCGCCGGCGCATGGGTATCGTGTTCCAGGAACCGGCACTGGAGCAGAAGCTCTCGGTGCGCGACAACCTCATGCTTATGGGCCTGTTCTACGGCTTGTCCATGAAAGCTACGCGGATACGCACCGCGCATATCCTCGAAGCCATTGGTCTTACGGACATCGCCGCGCGTCAGGCGCAGAAACTTTCCGGCGGCCAGAAACGGCGCCTGGAACTGGCGCGTTCCATGGTGCCGGACCCCGATATTCTGTTCCTCGACGAAGCCACGCTGGGTCTCGACGTGGACGCGCGCCGCCAATTCTGGGCGCAGGTGCGCCTGTTCGTACGTTCCGGCCGCACGGTCTTTTTCACGACTCATTACATGGAAGAAGCCGACGTGGCGGACCGGATCGCGCTTATCAATAAGGGCGAGATCATCGCGCTGGGCACGCCGCAGGAACTCAAGAACCGCATGGGTGGTGGCGTGATCCTGCTGCGCACGGAGGACGATGCGCGCGCCAGCGTCTGGCTCACGGAACACGGCCACAATCCGGAAACCAGCGAGCGCGGCATCGTGCTGGTGAGTGAAGAGCCCGCCGCGGTACTGCCCACGCTGCTCACCACGCTGCCGGTGAAAACCCTGCGCGCGGAAGTGCATGAGCCGAGTCTGGAAGATGTATTCCTGAAACTCACCGGCAAGGGACTCGACAACGGCGAGACCGCGCCGGCCAAACCCGCCTTCGCCATGGGAGGTGCGCGATGAGAGGCCTGTTCGCGGTCATCGTGCTGGACCTGACGCGCCTGTGGAAAGAACGCGTGCGGCTCATCTCCAGCTTCATCCAGCCGCTGCTGTATTTGTTCGTGCTGGGCTCAGGACTCGGCGCCAGTTCCGTGATGGGCGGCAGCAAATATCTGCAATACATTTTCCCCGGCGTGCTGGGTTTGTCGCTGCTGTTTTCCGCGGTGTTCGCCGCCATGATGATCGTGTTCGACCGGCAGATCGGCTTTCTGAAAGCCGTGCTGGTGGCGCCGGTGCCGCGCTCCGCCATCGCCATCGGCAAAGTGCTGTCCGGCGCCATTCAGGCGCTGGCGCCGGCGGTGGTAATGCTCATCTTCCTGCCACTGCTTGGCATCCACACCGGCTGGCTGCGCTTTTTTGGATTGCTGGGCGCCATGCTCATTGCCGCCATCACCTTTTCGGCGCTGGGTGTCGCCACTGCCGCACGTTTCAAATCCACCACCGTGTTTCCCATCATTTCCAACGCGGTGCTGCTGCCCATGTTCTTTCTTTCAGGTGCATTGTTCCCACTCTACAGCGCGCCCCACTGGCTCAAGATACTGGCGCACTTCGATCCCGTCGCCTATGCCGTGGACCTGATGCGCGGCGCCACTACCGGCACGCTGTATTTCCCCCTGTGGCTGTCCTTTGTCGTGCTGGCAGCCTTCATCATCGTACTCACTTGGCTCGCCACGCGCGTATTCGCCACCGGCGAGGACGCCTGAGAAGGAGACTTCGATGGTTATCAGCAAGGTAAACCTGAATGAAAAATTCGGGAGTTTCGGCGACTACTGGAACCCGAAGATCATCGGCGAGATCAACGATACACACATCAAATTGGTGAAAATAAAAGGCGAGTTTGCCTGGCATCACCACGATCACGAAGACGAACTGTTCCTGGTAGTGAAAGGCAGCCTGCAAATGCAGTTACTTGATGGAAACATCACCGTAAATGAAGGTGAATTCATCATTATCCCGAAAGGGATCGAGCACTGCCCGGCCGCCCTCACCAATGAGGCCCACATCGTTCTCATGGAGCCTAAAACCACGCGCAATACCGGCAATATTGTGAATGCGCGCACTGTCGCCGAATTGGAACGGATATGATTTTGAAGTGCGCATCGCCGTTAAATTAGTGTATAATCATGCCTCATTTTGCAAGCTTCACAGTGTGAATCTCATGAATCCGCCTGTTTCCAACTTCCGCGGTGCCTCCGGCACCAATTATTCCTATTATATTTTTGACCTGGCCTTCAGGCCCAAGGACAGCCAGTTCGGCAACTACATGTTCGCGCGCCAGTCAGATGAGGGCCACTGGGTTCCGGTATATATCGGCCAGGGGAATCTGAAGGAACACGTCGGCGACAAAACCCATGTTTCCCGGGCACGCAAAAAAGGCGCCACCCATATCCTCGCTCGCATGAACCCCAACGAACAGTTGCGGCGCGTCGAAGAGCTGGACATGCTGGCGGGCCATCCCGAAGCCTGTGTGCCCACGGGTTGCAACGAGAACAAGTCCGTCAAACCCGCGCCCCTGCGTGTTGCCCAGAAGCGCAACTGAACCAGCGGTGTTGCGAGAGCAATCTCGCCGCATTCAGATCCTGTTTATTTTCGCAGCCACTTCGGCCCGCTCACAAACGGATTGCCACGCTCGTAAAACCGCAGCAGACGGTGCGCGTCCTTGTTGATACCAATGCGTACACTGCGACCGATCCTCCCGGCCCGCCTGAGCGCCGTTCCCAGCCATAGCGGGCCGGGTGCGCATAAATTCAGCCCGTCGAATCTGCGTGTCACGCGCAAAGCCGCGGCCAGACGCCCGGGTCCGCGCGCCAGGTCTTTTTCGGCAAGGTGACGCCGGCCACGTTTCATCATCTTGATACCTTCCAGCGGCTCCAGCGCGCGAAACAACACGGCGGCACCTACGCCCTCCTTCTCAGCGCTCACATTCAGCATGAAATAATTGCCGTAGATGAAATACACATAGACGCGGCCGCGCTCCAGGAACAGTGAACGGTTGCGGGGTGTCATTCCGTTGAATGCGTGACAGGCGGCGTCGTTGGGCAGATACGCCTCGGTCTCCACGATACGCCCAATGATCCGGCCACTTGGCAACTCGCGCACCAGTGTTTTGCCGATGAGATAGCGCGCCAGCGCCACGGCGCTGACCGGCAATTCCGAACGACGCAAGCGACGCAACGCAGTGATTCCCTTGGGATCCGTCAGGCGACCGCGCCACCGCAGGATGAGCCCGCGCCAGCGGTGCAGCCATAGCAGTGATTGGCCATCACGATACGGCGCGTATGCAACTTGGCCGCATCGAAGTCGCGGATGTGCCGGGGCAAACCCTGCGACAGCGGCAGGTCCAGCATCTGGTTGAAGTCGCAGTCGTAGAGCGCACCATCCCAGCCTACCGATAATGTATAGCGGCACATGACACCGGCCGCAGCCGCCGGATTGAAAGCGTTCGCCAGACGTTCCATGTAGTCGTCGTAATTGCCGCTCGTGATCAGGAATTCCAGAAAACGGCTGATGGGCATGTTGGTGATGGTGTAAAGGTGATTGAAATGGAGGCCGTGTTCGCGCTCCAGTTGGCGCCGGAATTGGGCTTCGATCGCTTCCTGTTTCGGCGGCAGGAACGCGCCCACCGGATTGTAAACAAGGTTCAAAATCAAGCCACTATCTTCGATGCCATAACCGAGGGCATTCAATTTCTGCAAGGCGAGGATGGATTTGTCGAACACGCCCTCACCGCGCTGGCTGTCGGTCTGAGCGGCACGGAAATATGGCAGCGAGGCCACCACTTCCACCTGATGCCGCGCGAGAAACTCGGCAAGACCGTGCTGCGGCGCCAGCAGCAACACGCTCAGGTTGCAGCGATCCATGACGTGCCGGCCGAGTGCGCGCGATTGTTCCACCAGCCAGCGGAAATTGTCGTTCAACTCCGGCGCGCCGCCGGTGATGTCCACGGTGGGAATATCCGTCTGCGCCAGTGCACGGATGCACAGTTCCGCCGTCTCACGGGTCATTTTCTCGGTGCGCTCCGGTCCCGCGTCCACATGGCAGTGGTGACAAGACTGGTTGCAGAACTTGCCCACGTTGATCTGGAACACGGTGATGCCGGTGGCGTGCAGTGGCATCAACCCGGCGCGGGCCATGTTCTCCGCAAAAGGCGTACAGTTTGGCGACGCCGCCAGTTGTTGCAACTGGGTACGGCTTGAGGCCAGCGGACTGCGGCGGGCGGCGAGAGTGAGTCCCATGAATTGTCCGGTTACATCGAAAGTTTTTCCAGCACATTGCGCATCTGCACGCCATGCACCAGCGAGGCGCCGCCGCGGATGGCGCAAGCCACGTGCACGGCTTCCGTCATTTCCTCCGCGTTGGAGCCTTTTTCCAGGCACGCCTGGGAATAGGCGTCAATGCAGTAGGGACATTGCACCGCATGCGCCACGCCCAGAGCGATGAGCGCTTTTTCGCGCTCCGTGAGCGCGCCCTCGGCGAACACCGCCGAGTAATAACCAATGAATTTGTCCCACAGTTCCTTGTTGCCCTTGCCCATGTCCGCGAACTTGCCTAGATCATGGGGATGATAATACGTATCCACGTGCTGCCTCCTTCATGAGGATTGGGTATCGGGTTGTCCGGTGGCCCGCATTCTACCCGTACTCAAAGTTGGAGACCCGACCCGACCGCTGGATATTTCATGTGACTTGCTCACCATCTCACAAGATGGCAAGTAAAGTTAATCTCTGATATGCAAAAAGCCCCGCCATGTGGCGGGGCTCTTGCAGTCTGACTCAGACGAAACCCAGGTTTACCATCTGGAGCCGCCGTTGCCGCCACCATTGCGGGGGCGAGGCTTGTCAGTGGCCACGTTCACCTTGAGGGGGCGACCGCCAACATCCTTGCCATTGAGTTCCTGGGCCTTCTCCGCCGCCGCCTGGGTGGCGAAGGTGATGAAGCCGAAGCCCTTGGGACGACCCGTGTCGCGGTCCATGATCAGGGCGATTTCGGAAATCTCGCCATACGGGGAAAACATTCCACGCACTTGCGCTTCGTCCGTCGTATAAGGGAAGTTACCGACATAAAGTTTATTCTGTTCCATTGCAATCTCTCTAAAGTAATTAATGATTCAAACGTTTGTTCTTGACAACAATTGAATTCATCAGAAGCCATCTCGAAAACAACGCGAGTACAGGCAAAGCATGCAAACTCATGGCGCGAAAGCGGAGTGTATGCGAGGGAAGTACAAGGGCATTCGGGCCGATGCGTGACAATACCTTGTCAGGTGCAGCGGTTTTTGAGATGGCTTCTGAATGTGGCAATCGGTGTAAGAACATGCAAATTATCCCATATTCTGATTGAAATAGATAGCAACAACGGGGATGCATCGCATATCGGCCTTATTTTGGTCGAAATACGCCCAAAACAAAGCAATGCAGCCTGATATACCTGCCGTGTCAGCGGATGCGGGAACAGTCCGAGATAGCCACTATTAACCTGTATGTTTTGTCATCCTGGCTGTCATCAACCCCCACAACCAGTTGATCTTATAACGTTCAATATGTGCCTGCGGATAGCCGGTTTCCTTGAGCAGGCGCAAGCATTCCCGCTGGCCGTAAACCTTCACGTGTGCCGGGCTGAACAGGCGAAGCCACCAACCACAAATGCGGCAGGTCAGATAATCATCGCACCAGTCGGTTATGAGCAATTCGCCACCCGGACGCAGCACACGGCTCATCTCCCTCAAAGCTGAGACCGGCTGCCGGACATAGTGAAACATGTTGCACGAGACGACCACGTCAAAATTATCATCCTCGAAGGGCAGTTTCTCAGCCCATCCCTCGTGAAGTTCAGTACTCGGCGGTACCCGCCCGCGGGCAACTGCCAGCATCTCCGGCACCGGATCCATGCCGACCAGGGTCGCCTGCGGCAGTTTCTGTGCGAGTCTTTGAAGAAGGACGCCGGTGCCGCAGCCAACGTCGAGTATCCGCGCCGTTGGCGGTGACGACAACCGCGTCAGTGTAGCGTTGGTAGTCGCCTCGATGTAGAACGACCACCGCGTGTCGTACTCCGGAGCGAGGCGTGCATACTCCTTCCTGATCGAATCCCGCTCCTTACCTTGATCTGTCTTATCCATCCCGAACCTTGTGTTACGGCCTGAATGAATCAGGAACCGGTTTCGATGTACCTGACATTGGCAATCCAGTTGCGCTTCCTGCGTGCGAGACGAGATGCCTCTCCTTCGCCATCAACATTCACCGGCGCATGGCTAAGGAGCAGTTGATCAACATCTTCGAAGGTGTTGACGTTCACAACAGCATAGAGATGCCCATCAACCCGGCTGGTGACGAGCGGCACTACACCGCAGCGGACGCAAATAAGAAATTCCGCAGTCTTGGTGCCGAATGTATACCTGGATACGAGCGAGGATTCCTTGATTACAATCTCCAAGGCGCCGTTTGGATTGGAGGTCCAGGCGCCGCCATGCCGGGTGCAAAACGAGCATGTACACGCGCGGGCTGGAATCTCAATGGGATCAGGCTCCCAGACCAGAGAGAAGGCGATGTTCCCACAGTGACATTTACCGTGAATCAGCATGCGTCTGATTTCCGTTGTTGCGGCGCCTGGCATTTGAGCCAAGCCGTACGCGATCCTTATCACACGCGCTTGGGCCGGATGATGATTGCGTATCCAATAAGGCAGCCACGCCGCCAGCATGGGCTTTTAGGACGCGGCCAGAAACAAACAGGTTTATTGCCGGTAGCACCAGCGCGGCCTCTATGGGCGTCAGGAAAATGAGAGATGCGAGAAGCTGTACGAGGCCGACCGTGTTCGCGTCAGGCTTTACAGCCCGGGTTGCCAAATGGACAAGCATATTGATCGTGTAAAGTGGCAACGCTATCAATGCAGCCAGACCAAGTGAAGCCAAAATAGTGTTGTGGGCCGCACCCGAGGCCGCCATGGCGCAAGAAGATCCAAAACATGTCAAGAACGCGACATAGGCGACAACCAGCCTGCGCCTTCTAATTCTCAGACGATCAACTTTATTGAGCACTTTCATGGCGGCTGAATGCTTGAGTTAAGCGGCGCGCGGTACGCTCGTCCGCTGGGACAAATTTTCAGGTGAGATTCGATGCCCGTTTGGAGTACCACGCATGGATAAGACCCGCTTGGAAGAACTGAATCGGTGCTTCAAACCCGCCTGCAACAATTATCGCTTCAATATCGTCAGGCGGCAGAACGGCAACATCTCGACTATAAGTTGTACGCATACGCTCAAATCCCTCGGGAGAAACGTCGGTTGCCTTCATCATTTGAAACCAAACGTCAAGTAGGCTTTGATAAGTCGCCGATCTTACATTGGAAGCTAGATCAGAGCTCGCCAATATTCCGCCCGGTTTCAGCCGCTGAGCGATTGTGCGGAAGAAGTCGGAGCGGGCGTCGCGCTCTAAAATGAACTGAGAAACGAGTAGGCAGGTGGCAGCGTCAAAAAGATCCGAAAGTGGAAGTGAGTCGAGATACCCTTCGTGAAATTGACAGCGGGGCGCTATACCGAGTTCCTCGGCTCGACGGCGACACACCTCGAGCATGGATGCGGCAGGTTCAACGGCGGTAAAGTGCCACCGCGGAAACTTCTCGGCGAGATACACTAATTCGGCGCCGGTTCCAGCCCCCACACAGAGAATATTCGCGTCGCCAGGCAGCTCGGAAAGGACCGCCTGAATGAGCAAGTGCAGTCCATCACGCACGGGCGCCACTTTGGCCTGCCGAGCATCGTATGAAGCGGCCTGTTGGTTGAAATTGGCTTCCAGCTCTTCGCGCTGCATTTTGTCTCCGATTGCGTGCCGCTTGACAAGTCGCGAGTTGCGCCGCACCTCGAGTAATTGAGATATGACTAGCGTATCGAGAATCGCGAGTGGGCTGCGGCCGTGCTTCGTGGTATCGATTCGTACCGCTGGTTTGATTTCACTGGGCACCGCTCCTGCCGAAGTGCTCCTTAAAGCCCTCGCGGGCTTCACCTATGAACACCAATAGCTCGTCTCCTGACACGCGGACTACATCGATGCCGTGACGTGTTGCCTCAACGCTTAGCAAGTTAGCCGGCTGATCGGTTGGAATGACAAGTGTCTTTGGCAATTGCTGCTTATAAGACTGGCCGACCTTTAGCAGGCGCTTTGCCGCCATTTGCGAGAGCTCTGGAGAGCCCGCAAGTACGAATTCCGAGCCCAGGATGAAACAACTTGCTGCATCCATGAGAGCGATGATATCAAAATCGCCTTCGGATTCGGTGCGAACAGGAATGTCATTCAGTTTGAAGGCAATCCAGGCCTCGTTGACTTGGAACTGGTTTGGATGAAGCATCACTGCACAGCTCCTTCTTATGTAACCCAACGTCCAAGCTCAGCTGCCGGCAACCCGCGCCAGCGGGTTGCCGGTCGGCTGGAGCTGTTAGGCCAGTACTGATCAACAGGATGGCAGCTAGCGACCAGCATAATGAGCAATCGCAATTACTAACGGCAGGGTGAGCTCTGGAATGAGATAGGCAAGCCATACGCCGGATGGCTTGGGCAAGCCGACCTTGCTGATGGACAAGAGGCGACCACAACCAGCAAGAAAAACACCCAAGGCAAGAAGATAAATCAAGAAGCCTTGTTGTCGAATGGTGATCGCAGCCCAAAGACAAATTACACCAGTTGACAAATAAACGCCTGCCATGAACCGGTGAATGTTATCGTAACGTGCTGACGTTTCAGGTTGGCCGAGATACATTTGAAGCGAACCACCGAAGATAGCAATCGCAGCGACTATGAACAAGGAGACCTGAACAATCAATTGGCTGATGCTTATAGCAGAATCAAATGTCATGTGAAGATCTCAGTTCGAAAGGCCAACGCTCCGGTTCAGCGGCGCGACTAAGGATCCTGACGAAGCCCGATGATGTTGCCATCGGCGTCTTTGACGATTGCAATCAATCTTCCACCACCGACATCTTTGATCTCTTGCATGGTTTGTGCGCCTGCATCCAATAGAAATTGCAGATTCTGCTTGATGTCGTCAACGTGATAATAACCTGTCATTCCAGCCTTGTGGCCATTAGGATCCAATCCAATTTCTTGGTCTCCAAGCCTAAAACCAACATAATACGGCTGATCCGCATATGGCTCGACGCCCAAGAGCTTACGGAATAGCGTCTTAGCTCGCGCTATGTCTTTGACAGGATAGATGATGGTTTTGATACCTTGATTCATGATGCCCTCCTCATGGTGATTGATTGTTGGTGATGTTGCGTGTCGCCCAACGTCAGGTTAAGGGGCGAGGCACGAGCACAGCGAGTGCACCGTCCCCTTGAGCCGACAGTTAGATTTCACTTGACGCGATCTCGCCAGTATTCCGGCTTCTGATGAAGGCAGGCGACCGCGATAACGACGATCTCTGTTGGATACGGTTCGTAGATGATTCCGTACGGAAAACGAACCATCTGGCAACGTCGAATATTCCTGCCCAGCGGGTGCCAGGCCAGCGGATATTCCTTGATTCTTTGGATTGTTGCCCAAGCTTCCTCCCGGAACTCGATTCCGAGATTTGCCCTTTGAAGGTTGTAGTAACTGACCGCAACCCGTAGTTCGTGCCGCGCCGGCAGCAGGAGCCGGATCTTTAAATCTTTTGCCCGAGCTCAGCAAATGCCTCTTCTGCATCGACCGCCCCAAGCTCGCCCGCCCGATAAGCGGCAATGCGGCTTTCAGCCTCTTTGAGCCACAAGGCATCGAGAGTTGGATCTGGCTTGTCCAAGCTTTCGACCAAGCCTTCGACCAAGGCAGCCCGCTCAGGAGCAGGGAGCCTCATGGCTTGGTGAAGCAGCTTCTGTGCATGTTCTGTCATGACGCAAGTCTAGCTCAATTCCAGTGAAATCGAACGCCTGCCTTGACCGGCGGACCAGCCGCGGAGCGCCACGGGGCTTCGCGGCATTCGGTCGAAGGCATGGTTATGTTGCCCTAATGCTTCAAAGCTTCCGAGCCCGGCCGGACTCGTATTCCATCTTCGCTTCCGACACGAGTCGGTCTAGCTTCCCAGATTTAGAATCTGCTTCGATCTGTGCATCCCAAGCCTTCCAGTGTTGCTCGAGGAATCATTCACGAAGCTCGGCATCCTCCTCGCGGGAAAGCTTCCGAATCTGCTCTTCGATGTCCTCAATCTTGCGCATAAGTCACCTCGCGGGCTTAGTATACTGCTGCATGCGAGCATGATCTTCTTATCGGATAACGCCTGACACAGCCGTGCCGCGAAGCGGCGTCGGCTTGAATGAATGGTTAGCGCACACTGTTCACTTTACATCACCACATCTCATTCGCCATATTCTTGCGTCGGGCCAACTCCCTCTCGCTCGGCTCGGCACTCGCGAACGAACCGGGCCGGATATCGCCACCTGGTACATAGGTACTCATCACAACGCCGGTGGTCGAAACCTGAGAGCGAACGAGCCGCAGCGCCGATGGCTTGGCGGTCTCGCTGAAGAGGCGCTTGCCCCGCCCAAGCACCACTGGAAAAGTCCACACGTTGTACTCGTCGATCAGGGAGGCGGCCTGGAGTGTTCGAATCAAATTGCCGCTGCCAATTATCTGCAGGTCAGGGCCCAGTTGGGCCTTGAGAGCGATGATTGCCGAGACGACATCCCCGTGGAGCAGGGTCGAGTTGTTCCAGTGGAGCGTCGTCAACGTGCGCGAAGCAACATACTTTTTCGTTGCATTGAACGTCTTCGCGATCGGATGGTCATCCGGCTGATAAGGCCAGTACGCTTCGAATATTTCATAGGT
>JBOIAY010000011.1:0-5172 GCA_050739255.1 Gammaproteobacteria bacterium | reverse complement strand
ATCCATCACTGTGAACGTTGCCGCATGCTCACCGACAAGCCACTGTGTGAAATCTGCACCTCAGCGCGGCGCGATGCAGCGTTGCTGTGCGTGGTGGAGACTCCCGCGGACGTTTATGCTGTTGAATCGGCCACCGCTTTTCGAGGCAAGTATTTCGTGCTCATGGGCCATCTCTCGCCCCTGGACGGCATCGGTCCCGAAGAGCTGGGGCTGCAGCAACTGGAGACACGCCTGTCCGAGGGCGGCATCACCGAATTGATACTTGCCACCAACCCCACCGTAGAAGGCGAGGCCACGGCGCACTACGTGGCGGAGCTGGCGCGCGCACGCGGCATCCGCGCCACACGCATCGCGCATGGCGTGCCGCTGGGCGGTGAACTGGAATTTGTGGACGGCGGCACGCTGTCACATGCATTCAGCGGCCGGCAGGACGTTCAATAAGGAGTGGGCATGGAAGAGTGTCTGTTCTGCAAAATGGTCCGGGGCGAGATCAAGCCTGACGTGGTAATGGAGACGGATGACCTGATTGCGTTCCGCGACATCAACCCCCAGGCGCCCGTTCACATTCTGGTGGTGCCGCGCAAACATATCAGCACACTCAACGATCTTGCGTCAGCCGATACGGAACTTATTGGCAAGCTGGCATTGACAACGCGCGAGATCGCACAACAGCAAGGTATCGCTGTCTCGGGTTATCGGCTGGTGATGAATTGCAACAAGGGCGCGGGTCAGACAGTGTTTCATATACATTTGCACCTGCTGGGCGGCCGTGTCATGACATGGCCGCCGGGCTGATTACCCGGCTCCCGGCATTGCCGCAGGTTACTGTGGCTCAGACAAATAGCTACGCCAAGCGCTCATCCGGAAGGATGGGGCGTGTCCGCAAGCGCCTGCAGCCGCGTGATGCGCGCCAGCGCCGGCGGGTGGGAGTCGTGAAAAGCCGAATGCAGCGGATCGGGTGTAAGTGTGGTGGCGTTGTCCCGGTAAAGTTTAACCAGCGCATGGATCAGCACGGCGGCGTCCGTTTGGCGGCTTGCGTAGGCGTCTGCCTGGAATTCATGACGGCGCGACCACGCTGCACTCGGGGGTTCAAGCAGGAACAAGAACGATGGCGCCAGGATTGTGAACAGCAGCAAGGCCATATATGCGGACGGCTGCGGCACGCCCAGGCCCTGATAGAACCAGTCGCTGGCCGCGAGCCAGCCGAGAATCGCGAGGCCCACGAGACTCAGTATTGCGGTGACCAGCAATCGCTGGATCACATGCTTCAGCCGGAAGTGGCCCAACTCGTGGGCCAGGACCGCCTCGATTTCTTCAGGCGCCAATTTATCCATAAGTGTGTCGAAAAACACGATGCGCTTGTGGCGGCCGAAGCCGGTGAAATAGGCGTTACCGTGCGCCGAGCGGGTGGAACCGTCCATGACGAACACACCGCGGCTGGTGAAGCCACAGCGCGCCAGCAATGATTCGATGCGCTGTTTCAGGTTCACATCCGCCAGCGGCGAAAACTTGTTGAACAGCGGCGCAATCAGCACCGGATACGCCCAGGTGATGGCCAGGCTGAAGGCCAGCCAGAGTAACCAGACATACAGCCACCACAATTGACCCGCGCGCTGCATGAGAAAGAGCACGGCGTACAGCAACGGCACGCCCAGGATTACCGCCAGCAGCAGCATCTTCGCCATGTCCGTGAAGTAGGTTTTGACAGAAGTGCGGTTAAAGCCGAAGCGTGTTTCAATGACGAAGGTTGAATACACACCCAGCGGCAATTCGATCAGGGCGTTGATCAGGGCGTAACTGCCAATCACCACTACGCCGGTGGTGAGCAAGTTGATGTTTGCATGTCGCCAGACAGTATCCAGCAACGCCAAGCCGCCGCCGATGGTCCAAAGCAGCGCCAGCACCAGGTCCAGCGCCGTACCGATGAGGCTGAAGCGGTTCTTGGTCACGGTGTAGTCCGCGGCCTTCTGGTGTGCCGGTAATGCAATGCTGGCGCTGAATGCCTGCGGCACAATATCGCGATGCCGGCGTACATGCTGGATTTGGCGGCCCGTCAGCCAACCGCGAATCGCGGCGGAAACCGCTAGCGCGATGATGAAAACGAGGGTCAATGCGTTCATGTGCGAACCAAAAACCGTGAGGAGCGGCATTGTAAGCGAAGCCCGGCAGGATAGGCAGGCCGGGCCGGTCGCGTTAAACTACGGGCATGCCCTTCTTGAAGGATTCCTATGCCATTGAATGCGGAAAATCTGGTGTGGCTTGACTTGGAAATGACCGGTCTGGATCCCGAACGCGATTTGATCCTGGAGATTGCCACTCTGGTGACCGACAAGCAGCTCAATATCCTGGCGGAGGGTCCGGTCCTGGCCGTGCATCAAAGCGATGCGGTACTGGCCGCGATGGGTGAATGGTGCACGCGGCAGCACGGCCAGTCAGGACTGACCCAACGGGTGCGGGAAAGCAGTGTCAGCGCAGCCCAGGCGGAACATGCCACGCTCGCCTTCCTGCGCCGGTACTTGCCGCCCAACACCTCGCCCATGTGCGGCAACAGCATCTGCCAGGACCGGCGCTTCCTGGCGCGTTACATGCCGGAATTGGAGAAGTTTTTCCATTACCGCAATCTGGACGTGAGCTCGCTCAAGGAGCTGGCGAAACGCTGGGCGCCAAATACGCTTGGAGGACTTACCAAGGAATCCACTCATCTGGCGCTGAATGATATCCGAGATTCCGTAGACGAACTGAAGTACTACCGTGAGCAGCTGTTCCGGCCGGAATTCCTCGCGCCGTAATTGAAATTCATGTGTGACATCCTGACGTTTGACGATATTCGTTTGGCGGCCGCACGCATTGCGCCACATGTACGGCACACACCGGTGTTGCGCTGCACGCATCTGGAAGCAGAACTAGACGCAAAGATATTTTTCAAATGTGAGAATTTCCAGGAGATGGGCGCATTCAAGATCCGTGGCGCCAGCAACGCTATCTTTTCATTGCCAGACGGTGTAGCAGCAAAAGGCGTGGCGACACACTCTTCGGGAAACCATGGTGCGGCCGTGGCGCTTGCGGCACAGCGCCGCGGCGTGCAGGCGTGTGTGGTGATGCCGGAGAACGCCAGTGCCTTCAAGAAACGCGCCGTTGCGGAATACGGCGCCAGGATCATTTATTGCGAATCCAGCATGCAGGGACGCGAGACCGCATTGGCGGAATACGTTGCGCATACTGGTGCGGCGGTGGTGCATCCCTACAATGACGCAGTGGTCATGGCGGGGCAGGGCACGGCGGCGTTGGAATTGCACGAAGACGCGCCGGCCTTGCAAGTGATATTGGCGCCGGTGGGCGGCGGCGGCCTGCTGTCCGGCACGGCGGTGGCGACACGCACGCTGCGGCCGGGCTGCAAGATAATCGGCGTGGAACCTCTGGGTGCCGATGATGCCTGGCGTTCGCTCAAGGCCGGTCACATCGAAGCCTTGGACCATCCCGAGACCATCGCCGACGGCCTGCGTGCCACCATCGGGCCGCTGACCTTTGCTGTTATCCGGAGCGAAGCGAATGACATCGTGCGCGTTTCCGAGTCCTCCATTATCAGCGCCATGCGTTATGTATGGGAGCGCATGAAACTCATCATCGAGCCATCCTCGGCGGTGGTCGTGGCGGCGCTTAGGGATGGCTTGGTCGAGGTGAAGGGGCTTCAAGTCGGTGTTATCCTCACCGGCGGCAATGTGGATCTGGACCATTTACCTTGGTGAGAGGTTGTGACATGCGCAGCAGCACAGTTTGGATTCTTGGATTAGCCGCAATCATGTTCTGTACAACCGCGCTCGCCAGCTCGTCGGCACCCAAGCTGGTGGATCTGCGCGATCTCATGACGGGCACGCAATTCGACCAGGCTGGTCTGAATAAACTTTCGCCCGATGAACTCAAGGCATTGAACGGTTGGCTGAACCAATATCTGAGCTCACGCACTGTAGCTGCGCCATCTACAGCAGCAGCGCATAATGCTACAGCATCGATTACCGCTCCAGCCGCGGCGATTTCGCCTGCAGTTGCCAACTTCGGTGCAGACAGCATGGCGCCCAAGGAGGCAGCCCAGACGCCGACACGCATTGAAACCCGCATCGCGGGTTCATTCACCGGCTGGACCGGCGATACGGTATTTAAACTTGAGAATGGCCAAGTATGGCAGCAGGCAGCCACCGGTTATTTTACCAACGTAAAATTGGATCATCCTCGGGTGGTTATCAAGAAACTTGTATTTGGATATTTGTTGACCCTTCCCGGTCAAGGTGAAACCGTGTTCGTGCGGCGGATCAAGTAAGAGTGAGCCGTTCACGGTTCACCCATGAAAACGTACTGACTGATCTGCGCCTGAGCTTGCGTCCGGGTCGCCGGCAGGATGGGGAAACTCTGCACGCGCTTATTGGCGACATTCTTGAAAGCTATGGACTGTCGGCGGAGTGTATTGCGAACGACGGCGACCTGAATGATGTGGCCTCATGGTACGGCAGCCGCAACGGCGTGTTCAAAGTACTGGAAGATAGCCGTGGTGTGCTGATGGGTTGCTACGGTGTGTTTGCCCGCTCCGTGACGATCTGTGAATTACGGCGCTTGTATCTGGTCAGCACGATGCGTCACCGGGGTCTGGGCCATGTGTTCATGGAGCATGTATTGCAATGGGCACGGGACCGCGGGTTTGACAGCATGGAACTATTCACGGCGCCGGCGCTTAAACAGGCGGTCGCGCTGTACTCACGATACGGTTTTGTCCGCGTGGTGGAAATGAGCGGGGAAAATACCAGCACATGTGATCTGCATTTTCGACTGCACTTACATCATGGAAGAATATCCAGCTGAGAACCTCACCATAAAGCTCTAACGCGGCGTTTGAGCCGAGGGTGCCGGTGTGGTAGTTGCACCTGTTTGAGCCTGGATCTGCCGATCCATGGCCTGTTTCTGGGCGGCTATGGTCTTTTGCACATTCTTGGCTTTGTCTATGTCCCGTATGTATGGTGCGAACACGGTATGGCTTACCGGAGGTGGTGCGTCTTGAGCCGAATTCTTGCCGGAGTTGTCGGACGAGCCGCAGCCGGCGATTAGCAGTAGTGCGGTGATGGCGGGCAGTATCAAAATGGGTTTCATGTCTAGATCTCGGTGCTGAAATGCTCGGTATGGTAG
>JBOIAY010000010.1:0-3384 GCA_050739255.1 Gammaproteobacteria bacterium | reverse complement strand
ATTCGTCCAGCAACCCTGCTTGCAACAATGCGCCGTTCAGTGTGGCGCCCGCCTCCACCAGTACTTCGTTGCACTCAAGCTTGGTCAAATGCTGCAGCAAGGCAACCAGATCAACCTGTCCACCAACCGCTGGTAACTCTATTGGAATCGCACCCGCCTCCTCAAGAATCTCGTGTCGCGTAGTACTATTCTCAATCGTTGCGATGTAAACCTGACCGCCATTCTGGAACAGTTTTGCCGTGACCGGCGTGCGCAGACGCGAATCCGCCACCACGCGCAGGGGTTGACGCAGGTCGCGCTCGTCCCCGAACCGAACCGTCAGGGATGGATCATCGTTCAATACCGTACCGATGCCCGTCAGGATGGCGGAACTGCGGGCCCGCCAGCGTTGCACATCTTTCCGCGCCGCCTCTCCCGTAATCCATTTGCTTGCGCCGTTTGCGAGTGCGGTGCGGCCATCCAGACTCACCGCCAACTTGCTGCGCAGCCACGGACGGTCACGGTCCATGCGGCTGATGAAACCCGGATTGAGTTTCCTTGCTTCTGCTTCCATCAAGCCATGCGCGGTCTCGATATCCGCGGCACGCAGCTTCTCAAATCCCTTGCCCGCAACTTTAGGATTGGGATCCTGCATGGCGGCGATCACCTGCGCGACACCCGCTTTGATCAGCGCATCCGCGCACGGCGGCGTGCGGCCGAAGTGGATGCAGGGTTCCAGCGTGACATAGACCGTGGCACCGTGCGCCTGCGCATCGGCTTCTGTAAGTGCATTTACCTCCGCATGCGCTTCACCGGTCTTGCGATGAAAGCCGCGCCCGACAACCCGGCCATCTTTAACGATCACGCAGCCGACGCGCGGATTGGGGTCAGTGGTGTACAGCCCCTGCTCCGCGAGCCGCAGGGCTTCGGCCATGTAAGCGTGGTCGGACGCGCTGAACATTGACTCAGCGCACAATGAGCGTGTCGGGGCTGAAAGCAATCCCCCTCACCCTATCCTCTCCCCCCGGAAGGAGGCGAGGAGATACGGAAGCACACCCGCGCCACGATTCTCAATACCGCGTGACTCATTTTGTGTGCGCAACGGCTCATTTCTTTTCTTCTTCTGGCAATAAGGGCATCTGCTCGCGTTTGAGCGCCTCACGCATCAATTCATCCTTGAGGCGCTCGACTTCCTCACGGAACTCATTGGCATCCTCGAAGCTGCGATAGACCGACGCGAAGCGCACGTAGGCGACTTCATCCAGACTTTTGAGCTCTTCCATGACGCGCTCGCCCACCTGCAGGGAACGGATTTCGCGCTCGCCGGTCATCTGCAATTTATGGCCGATGCGTGCGATAGCGGCCTCAATGGCTTCGGTGCTCACCGGACGTTTCTCCAGCGCACGCATCATGCCGGCACGCAGCTTGTGTTCATCGAAGGGTTCGCGGGTTCCGTTGTTCTTGATGATGCGCGGCATCACCAATTCCGCACTCTCGAAAGTAGTAAAACGTTCACCGCATTTTTCACATTCGCGGCGGCGGCGCACCTGCGCACCCTCGCCCGCCAGACGCGAGTCAATCACCTTAGTGTCTTCGTGATCGCAAAAGGGGCAATGCATGCCAGATACCTCTAAAAATGGCCCTTTTATTCTCTGGCGTCGTTAATAATCAGCTCGTCATCCTCATGTACTACCGTGTACACTCCGGTACCTTGCTGATCATTGCCTAGCCATAGAATAAAATTGCTCATATTTACTGGCATCTGGTTATTCAGAACTGCATTCCAGCAGGATACACCGGAAACTTTCTGCACAGCGCCAGCACCTGGTACTTTACCCGCGCGATGGTTTTCTCGTTACCGAGATCATCCAGAATGTCCGCCATCCAGCCGGCCAGTTCGCGAATTTCATTTTCTTTCAAACCGCGGGTTGTCGCAGCCGGTGTGCCTATGCGCAGCCCGGAAGTCACCATGGGTGGACGCGGATCGTTGGGTACAGCGTTCTTGTTGACGGTGATGTTTGCTTGGTGCAGCGCCGCATCCGCATCCTTGCCGGTGATGTTCCGTGATATTAGGTCCATGAGGAACAAATGGTTGTCGGTGCCACCGGAGACAATGTTGTAGCCGCGTTTCACGAAGCCATCGGCCATAGCACGTGCGTTGTTGAGCACCTGCTGCTGATACGTCTTGAATTCCGGTTGCAGGGCTTCCTGCAAGGCCACCGCTTTTGCCGCGATTACGTGCATCAACGGGCCGCCCTGGGTACCGGGGAACACCGTCGAGCTGAGCTTCTTTTCGATGTCCGGATTGGCTTTCGCCAAGATCAAACCACCACGCGGCCCGCGCAGCGTTTTGTGCGTGGTAGTGGTGGTCACGTCCGCGATATTGACTGGATCGGGGTAAATGCCCGTCGCCACCAGGCCCGCCACATGCGCCATGTCCACCACAAAATATGCACCCACGGAATCGGCGATATCGCGGAACTTTTGCCAGTCAATGCGGCGCGAATACGCGGAGAATCCCGCGACGATGACTTTCGGCTTATGCTCATGCGCCAACTGCTCTACTTGTTTGTAATCCAGCAAGCCGGTTTTCGTATCGATGCCGTACTGATGCACGTTGAAATGCTTGCCAGAGAAATTCACCTTGGCGCCGTGAGTGAGGTGTCCACCGTGCGCCAGTGACATGCCAAGCATGCTGTCGCCCGGCTGCATGAGCGCGTAATACACCGCGGCATTGGCTTGGGAGCCAGAATGCGGCTGCACGTTGGCATATGCCGCGTTGAACAGTTTTTTTGCGCGTTCGATGGCGAGACGCTCGGCCACGTCCACGAACTCACAACCGCCGTAATACCGTTTGCCGGGATAGCCCTCGGCGTATTTGTTGGTGAGCACCGAACCCTGCGCCGCCAGCACCCGCGGACTCACGTAGTTTTCAGAGGCGATGAGTTCGACATTTTCTTCCTGACGCTTCAATTCCGAGCGCAGGGCATCGTGGAGTTCGTCGTCGAACCCGGCAATAGTCATATCTTGACTGAACATCAGCGGCTCCAATCCAAAGGTGAGGCAAATTTTTGGGAGGTCATTGTACCTCACCACCTGCTTGTATCAGGTCATCAAAAATTCCTCAACAACATCATTCCAGGCAAGGGCGAGATTGCGGCGGTTGTAGCCGCCGCCACCCAAAGCCACCAACCGGCCGTGACAATACTCGTCGGCAAGCGCACACAGACGCGCCGCGGTATGGCGATGGGCGGCGGGCGTGTATTCCAGATGAGCGATGGGATCACCGCCGATGCTGTCGGCGCCACATTGGAATAGGATGAATTCCGGCTTGCCTTCACGTAGATACTGTTCCACGCGTTCCCAAGCAACATGGAACTCCGTATCCTTCGCGCCCGGTGGCAT
>JBOIAY010000009.1:0-2514 GCA_050739255.1 Gammaproteobacteria bacterium | reverse complement strand
GCCCATGACAGATCTCTGCGGCATCAAGCAAGGCATTGGCGGCTACCTCGCCGCGCGCGGTGTGCACAAATGCGGGGATATGCAGAAACTCCCCATCAGTGAACTCGCGCGACGTTTTGGCAATCTGGGCCGGCGCATCTGGCTCATGGCCAAGGGACTGGATCCCGACACCATCCACAAGGAGGTGGCACCGCCCAAACAAGTAGGGTCAGGCAAAGTGGTGCCGCCCGCGACCAAAGACAAAGTGATTCTCGCCATCTACCTGCAGCACATGGCGGAACTAGTGGCTCTGCGTATGCGCCATCACGGCCATCAGGCCAAGACCTTCTCGGTGGGTGTGCTGACCGAGTCCGGCTGGCTCGGCGGCAAGTACCGCGCCGTGATCCCCACCCACGATGGGCACACCATCAACCAGTTCTGCATCGCCATGCTCGATCAGCAGTGGCGCGGTGAGGGCGTGCATCAGGTCTCGGTGCGAGCGCTCGATCCCAAGGAGGCGAATAAACAACAGGATCTATTCGAAGCCACACCCGAGAAACAGCAGAAGCTCAACCAGGTCACCGACAGGATCAACGACAAGTACGGCCGTTGGACCCTCATGCCTGCGAAACTGCTGAACAAGAGCAGCATGCCGGATGTGATCTCACCT
The DNA here is from genome assembly GCA_050739255.1 of Gammaproteobacteria bacterium. Classification (GTDB taxonomy): domain Bacteria; phylum Pseudomonadota; class Gammaproteobacteria; order Natronospirales; family REEB76; genus REEB76. The sequence goes on along the minus strand of JBOIAY010000009.1, from coordinate 1,865 downwards.
TCCTGGAAACCCTACGGCCATCGTCAGACGATCTAGCCATGTGCGACGGCGTGTATTACACCCTGGGCGAAACCGATACGCGGTATTTTTTTCCGAACCCCAACGCGACGCTGCCGGTGCGGCAACGAAACGGCGGCATCGTTGTTATTCCCTGGGGGCGACGGCGGCAGCAGGTCGGCAAGTTGCCACTCGGGGGTTGTGCGCGCCGGGAAGCTATCCATGCGGGCCGCTGGGATCGGTACTTTCCGAAACCCGTAAGAATCCGTATCAAGGGATTTATGCTGAAGGACTACGAAGGCAACAGTCACTGGTACGATCTGACCAAAGGCCAGTATCTGCAGGGCTTGCTGGCGAGAGAAAGCAACGAGCAGCGCGTGTATGTGGTGACGATTGAACCGCAGATGCCCGACTCACAACATGCGGTGTGGCCACGCATCGTTTTGGAACCGAAGAAGGGCCTGACTGCATAGGGATGTGTCGAGTTTCGTTAGTTGATGCCAGCGAAGAGAGTCGAACCCCCCGACTCAAGCCACACAGAACCGTGGTCTGTTCAGTCTGCCCTCTATATACAATTTACACACGCGTCTTCAGCTATGCATTACACCGCGCGGCATCGGATGGATCTCATAGCGTAAGCCTACATTCGCCTTGATCGCGGGGTCATTCTCGGTCAACTCACGCACGGCAGCTTCGTCATCGATTTCCACGATCCCGATACCGAAAGCACCCGCTGGATCCATCACCAGACCGAGCGCAAAAACTCGTGCGCCACCTTCGACCAACCCTTTCCAGTACAACGCGTGTTGCCCCATCGCCGCGGCTTCCACCGGCGACAGGTCCGTTGCGAAAGTAGATCGTGGTGGGACCAGCTTGCAGAAGAAGAATGGCACGAGTCACCTTCATGGATAGTTTGAAGTGGCGACATCCTAATCACTCGGAAATCATAGGCGACAGACCACATTGAATCGAGATTGATTCTGGCGGAGAGAGTCGAACTCCCGACCCACACACAGAGCCGTGTCGGTTCGCTGTTTAGGCAAAACGTCAGGTGCTTTAAAAGCGGACTTTCAGAGGATTTCTAAAGGTAGGTCAGGCCTTGCGGCCGTGACAGTCGCGGAAACGTAGGCCGCTGCCGCAGGGACAGGGCGCGTCCGGCCCCACGGTGGCCATCGTATCGTTACGGCCGAGGCTGGCGGGTCGCTGGAAATGGCGCTGCATGGTGAGTTTGTCGAAGGGACCGATGCGCTCGCGACCGTCGAATTTGAAATCCGTGTACTGACCGTTGGCCTCCACGTAATGCAGGAAAGTCTGCACCCAGTATTCACCGGTGAACGGCTCGCGCCAGTGGGGCACATCGGCGCCGCGGTAGATGAGCATGTCGCCGGGCGCCAGTGGCACTGCCTTGTCCGCACCATCCGCAGTGACACACAACGGCCACAAGGCGGGGGCCTTGAAGCCCAGCGTGAGCGAGGTGCTGATCTCGCAGGATGGCCGGTCCAGGTGCTGCTGCAATATCGCGCCATTGCCGTAGATGCGCAGATAGGAATAGCACGGCAGCAGTTCCAGGCCGGTGGCCTGCTCCACTGTGGACTTGAGTTCCAGCAGCAGAGTTTCGCTGAAAGCGTCCGCGTAACGGCCGATGGCAGCACGGAACATTTCTTCCGGCTGGTAGTAACCCGGCCAGTTGCGTTGCAGCAGCGCATAGGTGGCCATGAGGCGCGCACTTTCGGCGCTGATGGCCTGCGGCAGCACGGTGTAGCCGCTCTTCCGGAATTGTTCGGCGTGATCGGATGATGCAGGTGAGTTTATGGCCGGAACGCTCATACATATCCATGTTGTTCAAGTGTGCGCCAGCTTAATCCTTT
>JBOIAY010000008.1:0-3338 GCA_050739255.1 Gammaproteobacteria bacterium | reverse complement strand
GCCTTGCCGGCTTCCGGTGGCAGATGAGATTTCACACCGAGCACCAGGAGCAGCGCCGCGATCTGGACGCTCGCCACGCTGGTCAAACCGGTGATCGGTGGACTGCGCGGCGCCATGGCGGCGGCGCGCGTGCGCAAGGCCGGAAAGGCTGACACCTTGCCGCGCATCGAACATGACATTCCCATTGGCATGGTTGGCATCGTGTCGCTTGCGTGTCTGATTCCGGTCGCGTGGTTACTGTGGCATTTCAGCGTCATCAGCGGCCTGGGTTCACATGCGCTGCTGCTGACCATCGGCGGCGTGGTGTTCGTGGTAATCCTGAGTTTTCTGGTGTCGGCCGTATGCGGTTACATGGCTGGCCTGATCGGTTCCTCCAACAGTCCACTGTCGGGCATCGGCATTCTGGTGGTAGTCATCGCCGCGCTACTGCTGGTGTTGGGCGTGAAATCGCTGCTGCCGGCCGAAGCCGGCAAGGCGCTGGTTGCTTTTGCGTTGTTCATCACCTCGATCGTGTTCGCGGTGGCTTCCATCGCCAACAACAATCTGCAGGATCTGAAGACCGGCCAACTGGTGGACGCCACGCCGTCGAAACAGCAGTGGGCATTGGTGGTCGGCGTGATTGCGGGCGCGCTCATCATTCCGCCGGTTTTGGAATTGCTGTATCACGCTTACGGATTTCTGGGCACGCCCGGCGTCAATCCGGCACGCGCGCTGCCCGCGCCGCAAGCCGGCTTGATCTCGGCTCTGGCGCAAGGCGTAATCGAGAACAACATAGACTGGTGGCTGATCGGCCTCGGCGGGGCAATCGGTGTCGCGAGCATCGTGCTCGATGAAATCCTGCGCAAAACCTCGAAGTCGGTGCGCCTGCCGCCGCTCGCGGTGGGTCTTGGCATCTATCTGCCGACCTCGACCACGCTGATGGTGGTGGTGGGCGCAATTGTCGGCTGGTGGTTCAACCGCCGCGCTGATCGCGCGCCTAAACCCGAGGCCACGAAACAACTCGGAACACTGCTGGCTTCGGGCCTGATCGTGGGTGAAAGCCTGCTGGGTGTAGTGATCGCGGCTTTGGTGGCGTTCTCCGGCAATGCCTCGCCGCTCGCGCTAGTAGGAACCGGTTTCGGCACCGCCGCGACCTGGATCGGCGGCATCGTGTTCATCGCAGTGATCTATCTACTGTATCGCTGGATCTCACGACTGGCGCAGGAACCCTCGATCAATTCCTGACAGGCGCCTCCGGGAATCACACAAGCTCCGTTTGTGACGTTCAGCGCGAAAGACCGTGTGATTCGCGTCGTAATACTGTCCAAACAAAAATGCGTGACGGCTTGGACCTTCAAGACAAGGGTTTCGGAGGCGGGGTGGCTGGTTCTTCAGGAAGCGGAATGAATTCCTGGTTGTCGTTCGGCGGCAATTTAAGACGCCCGGCTTTCCAATCATCCGCCGCTTGCCGGATGCGTTGTTTGCGTGAAGACACGAAGTTCCACCAGATATGCCGTGTGCCCAACGGCTCGCCGCCCAGCAGCATCACGGTTGACGGTTCAATGGCATGCAGCGCCGGTTCGCTGTCTTGACCGAACACGAGCGTCTGGCCACGCGTGATTTCTTGCCCGTCGGATTCGATCAGGATGCGGCCGTTCACGACGTAAGCCGCGCGCTCGCTGTACTGTGTGGGTACACCAAGTTTTGCGCCCGTCTTCAAAACGGTATGCAGATAAAACAGCGGCGAATGCGTCTTCACCGGGCTGCGCAAATCGAAGGCGGTCCCGGCAATCACGCGCATCCACACGCCGTCATGCTGCGTTTCGGGCAGCACTTGAACCGGATAATTCGTGAAGCTCGGTTCGGTTTCCTCATCCGCCTCCGGTAGCGCCACCCAGGACTGCAGGAGTTCCAGCCCGTTTCCGGCAAACGCATCCGGATCATCGAAGCGTTCAGAATGTACGATGCCGCGCCCGGCAGTCATCCAGTTGACCTCGCCGGGAAGGATGAGCTGCTCGGAACCGAGACTGTCGCGGTGCGTCACCGCACCGCTCAAAAGATAACTCACCGTGGACAGGCCGATGTGTGGATGCGGCCGGACATCGGCCAGACGCGCCGACTTGGCGTCCATCTTGACCGGACCGGCATGATCGAAAAAGACGAACGGGCCGATCATGCGACGTGCTGTGGACGGAAGACTGCGCTGCACGATCAATCCATGCCCGAGATCGTGTGGTCGGGCCTTGGTTAGTGTGTTTGACACTTCGGATTCCTTGCTTGAAGCAATAGACAGAATTCAATCAGGTTCACTTGCCTGTCGAACCAGCCTGTTTCAAAACGCCAACTGAGTGAAATATCCGCTCTGGGAATCCGACAACGCATGCTCGCCTCACTCAGGAATGTTCTGCTCCTGTTCGCGTTGTGCATCCACCTGCTTCGAGCCCGGCACCATGATACGGGCCATGAGCATGCCGATTTCGTAGAGCAGATAAATCGGCACCGACAGCAGTGTCATGGACACCACGTCGGGCGGCGACAGGATCATGCCGATGATGAAGGCGCCCACCAATGCATAGGGTCGGAGTTTTCTCAGCTTGCCAGGTGTGGTGAAGCCCGCCCAGACTGCCAGCACGATGGCGACAGGTACTTCAAACGCCAGTCCAAACGCGAAAAAGATGGTGAGCACGAAATCCAGATAGGCGTTGATGTCGGTCATCACCTTGACGCCCGCCGGTGCCACGGAGTTCAGGAAGGCGAAAGCCACCGGGAATAGCGCGAAGTAGGCGAACGCCACGCCGCAATAAAACAACAGCACGCTGGATACTAGCAACGGTACAAACATGCGCCGCTCACTCTTGTACAGCGCCGGCGAAATGAAGCGCCACAGATGCCAGAGGAACACCGGCATGGAAAGAAACAGCGCCACCATGAGCGTGAGTTTCATGGGTGTCATGAACGGCGAGGTGACACTGGTGGCGATCATGCTGCTGCCCGCCGGTAGCCGCCGGATCATCGGCATGGCTACAAAATCGAATACCTTGTTCTGGAACGGGAACATACAAAGGAACAACACCAGCAGGGTGCCTATCCACATGAGCAGCCGGCGACGCAATTCCAGCAGATGGCCGATGAGCGAACTGCTCAATAGTGGTTCGCCGGCGAAATTATCCGGCGGGGGGGTCATGCTTTACCGTTTCCTGCGGTGCGCGTGGCTCGGGTTTTGAATCAGCCATGCTGATCGGATCGTGCACGGCCTGGCGCACGCTATTCGCGGCCTTGCGGATTTCCTCGGCGGCCACTTCCTGTTCGATCTGCTCGGTAAGTTTGCGCACCACGGCGCGCGCCCGGCCGACCCACAG
>JBOIAY010000007.1:0-21476 GCA_050739255.1 Gammaproteobacteria bacterium | reverse complement strand
CCGTCTGTACCGGCCGCCAGCAAATAAATATTCGCGTGGCCCGCGAGCCTGCACGCAGCCGCCAATGCCAACATCTGGTTGCGGCCGCCGCGACCTGGATGAGCTGGCAGGCGCACCACGGTCTCCCCTCCCCAGATATGGATTCCGGGTTGAGCATCCAGCAGGAATTCGGCAATGTGTTCGCCGCAGACTTTCGCATCGGCCGCGGGTAATGCATCGTGGACTTGCGCCTTTTCATCCAGACTGAGCCCAGCCGCAAGCACCGCCTGCCTGGCATCGCGGTTGGTGGCCAGCATCCTGACCGTCACATCGCCGGCCTGGATCTCGGCGGGTGGCTGTCGCGGGAAATCCGCGAACTGCGCCGGTAACTCCGGCAACGATCCTGCAATGGGTGGAAGCAGCATGCCGGAGCCGATATGTTCCGGTACATCGCTCGGCACGTCTGAAATCAGCAGCAATTCCGCATGACGGCCGGCAAGATCCTGTAACAGACGCCCGCCCTTGATCCGGGAGAACGCAGCGCGCACACGATTCACAGCATCAATGGCCAAGCCGCTGGCCAGCAGCCAGCGGTTGAGTGTGCGCAGATTCGCCAGCGAAATCCCCGGCGTCGGCACTTCCGTGAGGCTGGATGCACCGCCTGAAATCAGGAACAGAAAATGGGCGTTGGCAGGTGCATTGCTCAAAAACAGACGCAGCGCATTGCCAGCGGCCAGGCTCTGCTCATCCGGCAGCGGGTGGCCGGCCTCCAGCGACACGATGCGCGGATCGCGATACACCGGCGTGTCCTGGTAGCCGTGACGCGTGATGACCAGGCCGCCGCTGAGCTGCCCACCGATGGCATCAATGGCGCCAGCTGCCATTGCATCGGCGGCTTTTCCGACGGCAACCATATACAGCGGACCAGAAAATGTGCGCTGACTCAGTGCTGTATGCACGCAGCTGCGGCCGTTTACCGCCGCCAGCCCCTGCTGGAAAAGATTGAGCAATTGCTGGCGTGGGTCCATGCGCACGTCGGGGGTGAACAAATGGTTCAGGAAACGTTGTACATCTCGATGACCTGGCGGCCATCGTGAGCGCGCCTCTGTTTGGCGTCGTCCGAACGCTCATGTGCGAGACTGGCGAGATAGTCGCCGGTCACGTCACCGGTGATGTATTCGCCCGAGAATACCGAGGTGTCGAAACGCTGGATCTTGGGATTGCCGCGGCGCACCGCGTCAATCAGATCATCCAGTCCCTGATAAATGAGCTTGTCAGCACCGATGAATTCAGAAACCTGCTCCTCGTTGCGGTCATGGGCGATAAGCTCGCTGGTGGTCGGCATGTCTATGCCATAGACGTTGGGGAAACGCACCGGCGGCGCGGCAGAGGCGAAATACACCTTGTGGGCGCCCGCCGCCCGCGCCATGTTGATGATCTGCTGCGAGGTAGTGCCGCGTACGATGGAGTCGTCCACCAGCAGCACGTTCTTGCCGCTGAATTCCAGATCAATGGCATTGAGCTTCTGATGCACAGACTGACTACGCTGTTTCTGGCCCGGCATTATAAAGGTGCGACCAATGTATCGGTTTTTGATGAAGCCCTCACGGTATTTAACGCCCAAAACATTGGCGAGTTGCAGCGCGCTGGTGCGGCTGGTGTCCGGGATTGGAATCACCACGTCTATGTCGTGGCTAGACCACTCCCGCTGAATTTTCTCCGCCAGCTTGTCGCCCATGCGCATGCGCGCCTTGTATACGGAAATATCGTCCATGATGGAATCGGGCCGCGCGAAATACACATACTCGAAAATGCAGGGCGAATACAGCGGCTTCTCGGCGCATTGCTTCGTGTGCAGGTTGCCGTGACGGTCAATCACCACAGCCTCGCCCGGCGCCACGTCGCGCACCAGCTCGAAGCCGCATACATCCAGGGCCACGCTTTCCGAGGCAACCATGTATTCGGTGCCCTTGTCGGTAATGCGCCGCCCGAACACCAAAGGGCGGATACCGAAGGGATCGCGGAACCCGACGATGCCATAACCTGCAATCATGGCCACGTTCGCATAGCCACCGCGGCAGCGGTGATGCACCGCGCTCACCGCTTTGAAGATGTCGCGTTCGTCCACTTCCAGACTGCCAGTGCGCTGCAGCTCGTGGGCAAAGATGTTGAGCAGGACTTCGGAATCGGATTCGGTATTGAGATGACGTCGATCCTCGCGGAATAGCATATTCTTGAGGGCATGGGCGTTGGTCAGATTGCCGTTGTGACCCAGCGCAATACCGTAGGGTGAATTGGTGTAGAACGGCTGGGCTTCGGCGGAATTCGCGCAACCTGCTGTCGGATAGCGCACATGGCCCAGACCGATGCTACCGCGCAGCCGCAGCATGTGGCGCTGGTGGAATACATCGCGCACCAGACCGTTGCTCTTGCGCAGGTACAGCCGATCGTGGTCACAAGTCATCATGCCGGCCGCATCCTGGCCGCGGTGTTGCAGCACGATCAAGGCGTCGTACAGCACTTGATTGACGTCACCGTGCCCGACTATTCCGACGATTCCGCACATGTTGCGCCTCGCTACTTAGAATCTATCTCAAAACTACTACGCTTGGCATAACTTTGTTGCGCGCCGGCTCGAAATGCCCATGTACTGGCGTGTACACTCCGCTTTCTCGCCGCCGCATACCTCGTTCTGCCTGCGCTCGCGACGTTTTGAGATAGATCCCAGTGTGCCCCGGGTTCGCTACTGTCCTTGCGCCATTCATCATCTCGTCCGCCACCCGTGCCGGCAACGCATGGCGCATCCAGCCAGCCACAGATTCCGCATAGGGAATGAGTCGTGATTCATGCCACCAGGAATTCCGCGGTAGTACCGTAAATCCGGCGGCGATCACCAGCACCGCCACGATAACCACGCCGCGCACCAGACCGAAAATCAGGCCGAGTGCCCGATCCGTCGGGCCGGCGCCAGTCTTTTTCATGATCTTGCCGATGATGAAATTGATGACCGCACCGATGATCAGGATGGCAACAAATAAAATCACGAACCCAATGATGACGCGCACCGAGGCATTGTGGATTACCGTGAAGGAGTCACCCACAGGCCGGGCGAAACGTAGCGCCACCCAGAATCCGACGATCCAGGTAACCAGCGAGATGACCTCCCGCAGGAAACCACGCAGCAGGCTGATGAGGGCCGAAACAGCGATGATGACGAGTATAAGGTAATCAACCCAGATCATGCGCGCCCTGGCCGCCGTGACGTGCCGCCTTTAAAACGGAGCGCTATTTTACCAGACGAGGCAAGACCCCGGCGGATTCCAGTATGTAAATTCCGGTGCCTTGAATCAGGAATTCGGTACTACCTCAGCCCTGCCCCCGTAGGCGCGCGACACTTTGCCGGCAATCCGCTCCGCCGCTGCCTTGTCTTTATAAGGCCCCACGCGCACCCGGTAATAGGTGCGGCCGCTCTTGTGATACAGGCTGATAAAGGTGTGATAACCGTGTTTGGCGAGTTTGCGTTCCACGCGGCGCGCATTGGTTTCATTGCCGTAGCTACCCGCTTGCACTACCCATTTGCCGCTGGTAATGGCCCGGTTGGCAGGCGCAGGAGCCGGTTGCGCCGCAGGCGGGGTAGCCATCTGTGTATTCACGGGCTTGGCGGCAGGATGCGTGGCCATTGCTGGAGTAGTTCCCGTCGCGCCCGCTTGGGAAGCCGCCGCTGCCGGCATGGAGCCCGTGCCAGCCACTGCCGGGCTGGTCAAGTCCATGCGATAAGCCTGGGGGGCCGCAGCCGTCGTGGCCTGGGCTGCGGTAGTCGCCTGGGGCAAAGCCAGTGGCTTCGTGACCGTGCCGCTGGGTGTCGAACCGCCCTTGAGCACCCAGGGAATGATGATTACCGCGAGGATCACCAGCACCGCTGCGCCAATCAAGCGCTCTTTTAGTCCAATCTGCATTTACCAATCTCCCATGGCGTTTTGCGCCGTATAACTCAATTGTGACCGGAAATTTGTCCACTACGCAAGGCCAAGACTGCACTCACGGTCTGGAAAGAGCCGAATACCACGATCCTGTCGCCCGGCACGGCCGCAGACTCCGCAGCTTCATGGGCTTCGGCCACTGAACTGAATTCCACCATGCTTGCATTTGGTATGACGGAACGAATACGTTCGGTCGTTTCGGCGGCGCCTTGCCCGCGTTGTCCATTCAACCCAGCCACAAACCAGCGATCTATCTGAGGCGCCAGTGCACGTGTCACTTCTTCGATCGCCTTGTCGCGGAATATACCCACGACGGCCAGTGTTTTGCCACGCACCGGATTTGCCGCCAGATTCATCGCCAGCACACGCGCGGCATCCGGATTGTGGGCCACGTCCAGAATGCACTCCACTTCTCCCGAAAAGCGCTGGAAGCGCGCGCTGATTCGTGCCGTGCGCAAACCCTCGCGCAAAGCATCTTCACCGACCGGCAGCTGGTTTTGCACTAATCGCAGCAGCGCAAGCACGCTGGAAGCGTTGTCATATTGAATACGTCCGGGTAGTGATGGGGCCGGCAATTCTCTGATCTCACCGTCATTATCATGCCAGTTCCAGGTAGCGCCGTTCATTCGCCAATCGAAATCCCGGCCCAAAATTCGCAAATCCGCATCCAGTTGCTGCGCGGTATCCAGCAGACGTGGCGGCGGGTCGCGATCGCCACAGACGGCTGGTCTCTGCTTGCGATAGATACCCGCCTTCTCGTAGCCGATGCTGTCGCGATCCTTGCCCAGCCATTCCTGGTGATCAAGACCGACGGAGACCACCAGCGCGCCATCGGCATCTACGGCGTTCACCGCGTCCAGCCGTCCACCCATGCCCACTTCCAGTAGCGCCACGTCAATCTTGTGCCGGTGGAATATTTCAAAAGCCGCGAGAGTGCCGAATTCAAAATACGTGAGACTCACATCACCGCGTGCTGTATCTATGCGCTCGAATGCCGCACATAATTCTCCATCTGTAGCTTCCCCGCCGTTGATGCAAATGCGTTCGTTGTAGCGCAGCAGATGTGGCGAAGTGTAGGCGCCGACCTTGTAGCCCTGCGCGCGCAGCATGGCATCCAGAAATGCCACGCAGGAACCTTTGCCGTTGGTGCCACCCACCGTCAACACGCGGTATGGCGGGTGTCCCAGCTTCATGGCTTCAAGAACACGCCTGACGCGGTCCAGTCTCAGATCAATCGGATTCGGATGCAGTTGCTCCTGCCAGCGGAGCCACTCGGCAAGTGTTGAAAAGCGCATGAGAATAAGAAATGTTTTGAGTGCAGCGAAAGAAATAGGGTCAGACACATCCTCCCCTCACCCCTCACTCTCCTTCGGCATTGGCTGGCGAGTAAGTATGGCGATGAGCGAGGCGAGTCTGTCACGCATTTCGCGGCGGTCCAAGATCATATCTATAGTGCCGTGTACCAGCAGGAATTCGCTGCGTTGGAAGCCCTCCGGCAGGGTTTCGCGCACGGTCTGTTCGATGACGCGCGGACCCGCGAAACCGATGAGTGCCTTGGGTTCCGCCACGTTCACGTCGCCCAGCATGGCGAGTGAAGCGGACACGCCGCCGGTGGTGGGATCGGTCATGACCGAGATGAAGGGAATACCTTTACTCGAGAGTCTGGCCAACACCGCAGCGGTTTTGGCCATTTGCATCAGGGAGATCAATGCTTCCTGCATGCGCGCACCGCCGCTGGCTGAAAAACTGATCAGCGGTGCGTTTTCCTCGATGGCGGCATCCACGGCGCGCACGAAGCGTTCGCCTACCACCGCGCCCATGGAACCGCCCATGAATTTGAACTCGAACGCGGCTGCTACCACTCGCATGCCCTTGAGGCGGCCCTTCATCGCCACCAGCGCATCCTTCTCGCCGGTGGCCTTCTGGGCCAGCAGCAGACGGTCCTTGTATTTCTTGCTGTCGCGGAAACGCAGCATATCCACCGGCTCCACGCTGGCGGCGATTTCAGTGCTGGAACCGGGGTCCAGAAACATGTCGAGACGCTGGCGCGCCATTAGGCGCATGTGATGGCCGCACTTGGGGCAGACGAACAGGTTGCGTTCCAGTTCGGCGCGGTAGAGCACGGAGTTGCATTCCTCGCACTTGCTCCACAGTCCCTCGGGAATGCCGCGCCGGGCGGGGCGCGCTTCCTCGGTGTTGATCCGCGATGGAACGAGTTTCTTGAACCAGTTCATGGATGACTATGCTCCGTGATGAAGAGCCCTCACACGCGTACTGCATCCATGGCTTGACGCAATTCGCGCACGAATCCATTCACCTGTGCTAGCATTTCCCTGCGTTCGCTCGCATATTGCGCGATACGGCTGACGATGGCGCTGCCCACCACAACCGCGTCCGCCACGCTTGCCAATTGCGCTGCGGTTTGCGCATCGCGCACGCCGAAACCCACGCCGACCGGCAAATCCGTTTCACGGCGCACGACCGCGAGCCGCTGCTGCACGTCCCGAACTTCCAGGTTCGCGGCACCGGTCACGCCCTTGAGCGACACATAATAAACGAATCCCGAAGCGGTTTCGCAAATGCGCTTCAAGCGTGCACCGCCGGTGGTGGGCGCCAGCAGGAACACCGGATCGAGGCCCTTGGCCCTGAGCATTCCCGCCAGCGGCTCGGCTTCTTCCGGAGGCATGTCCACCGTGAGCACACCATCCACGGCTGCCCCGGCAGCGGTGTCCGCGAAGACCTCGATGCCATAGGCTTCCATGGGGTTGAGATAGCCCATCAATACCACGGGAGTGTGCGCATCGGTCACGCGAAACTCACGCACCAGGCCGAGCACGTCCGCCAGCGTCGTGCCGTGCTTGAGAGCGCGTTCACAAGCTTGCTGGATCACGGGACCGTCCGCCACAGGATCGGAAAACGGCACGCCCAGTTCCAATACATCGGCGCCGGCTTTCACCAAGGCACGCATGAGCGGGACCGTGCTGCTTTTGACCGGATCGCCGGCCGTGATGTAGGTCACCAGCGCGGTGCGCTTGTCACGTTTCAGTTTGGCGAAGACCTTCGCAAGCCGGCTCACAATTCGATACCTTCGCGCGTAGCCACGGTGTGGATATCCTTGTCGCCGCGTCCCGATAAATTGATGATGATGATTGCATCACGGCGCATCGCTGGCGCGAGTTTAATGGCATAGGCGATAGCATGACTCGACTCCAGCGCCGGCATGATGCCTTCGCTGCGGGTGAGCGCATGAAACGCCTGCAAGGCTTCGTCATCCGTGACTGTGTCGTACATCACGCGGCCGATGTCTTTCAGCCAGGCGTGCTCGGGTCCCACGCCCGGATAATCGAGACCGGCAGAAATTGAGTGGGTTTCACGAATCTGGCCTGCGTTGTCTTCCAATAGATACGTGCGGTTGCCGTGCAATACACCGGAGCGGCCCGCCGTCAGGGAAGCCGCATGTTTGCCGGTGTGCAGTCCGGCACCGCCTGCCTCCACGCCGTAGAGTTTCACGTCCTCGTCGTCCAGGAATGCATGGAACAAGCCAATGGCATTCGAGCCGCCGCCCACGCAGGCGATGAGCGCGTCGGGCAAGCGACCCTCGGCAGACAGAATCTGGCCGCGGGCTTCCTCGCCGATACAGGCGTGAAATTCCCGCACCATCATGGGATAGGGATGCGGGCCGGCCACGGTGCCAATGATATAGAAGGTGTTGTCCACGTTCGACACCCAATCACGCATGGCCTCGTTGAGTGCATCCTTGAGCGTGCGCGAGCCGGAGGTGACGGGAATGACTTTCGCGCCCAGCAAGCGCATGCGATACACGTTGATGGCTTGACGCTGGATGTCCTCGCTGCCCATGTACACCACGCACTTGAAGCCGAAACGCGCCGCCACCGTGGCCGTGGCCACGCCGTGCTGACCGGCGCCGGTCTCGGCGATGAGGCGCGTCTTGCCCATGCGTTTCGCCAGCAGCGCCTGACCCAGCGCATTATTGATCTTGTGGGCGCCGGTATGATTCAGATCTTCGCGTTTGAGATAGATGCGTGCGCCCCTGCATTGTGCGCTCAGGCGTTCAGCGAGATACAACGGTGAAGGCCGGCCAACGAAATCCCTGAGATCGCGTTGCAATTCATTCTGGAAATCTGTATCGCGGCGGTATTTCTCATACGCGCTTCGCAAATCTTCCACCGGACCCATGAGGGTTTCCGCCACGAACCGGCCGCCGTAGGGGCCGAAATGGCCGTCCCGATCCGGCAGATGCCGCAGGGATTCCTCGAACGAACGCTGTTTCTCAAGTGGTCGTGACACGATTCACCTCATCTACGAACTCACGCATCTTTGCCGCGTCCTTGATGCCCGGCGCGCTTTCCACGCCGCTGGACACGTCCACGCCGTAAGGATGAACGACGCGGATGGCAGCGGCCACATTATCCGCGCGCAGACCGCCGGCGAGAATCACCGTTGGCCCGGCCAGCCGCGGCATGCTCGACCACACAAAGGGTACACCAGTGCCACCTGGGTGGCCGCTCGTATGGCTGTCCAGCAGCAAGCCGGCGGCATCGGCATAGCGCTGTACAAAGACCGCCAGGTCCGCGCCGCCGCCCATGGGCACGGCTTTGATGTAGGGACGCCCAAAGCTCCGGCAGAATCCCGGCGTTTCCTCGCCGTGAAACTGCAACAGATCCACTCGTACGTGTTCCAGCACCCGCTCCACTTCTTCACGTGCCTGATTCAGGAACAATCCTGTAACCGTGATGAACGCCGGCGCCATTTCAGCCAAGGTTTTGGCCTGTTCGAGCTGCAAGTAACGGGGGCTTTTCGGATACAACACCAGCCCCACCGCGTCCACGCCCAGATGCGCCGCGGTTTCCACATCCTCGCGGCGCGTCATGCCGCAGATTTTGATTCGCGCCCGCACTGGATTCACCTGCTGAAAGGGTTTCAGAGATTAGCAGAAAGGCGATTGAACAGCGCGCCTTCCGGCACCGGAATGTCATACGCCGGTGGATACAGCACCGCCTTGAAACATAAACCTTGCGGCGGCGAGGTGATGCCAGCCAGTGCACGCTTACGGCCTTCCAGCACCTGCCGCGCCCAATCCGGCTCCTGTTTGCCCTCGCCGATTGCGATCAGCACACCTGCGATGTTGCGCACCATGTGATGCAAAAACCCATTGGCCACCACATCAATCAGGATAAATTCACTCTCGCGATGTATATTCAGATTGTGAATGGTGCGCACCGGTGAGTGCGCTTGGCAATCCACAGCACGGAATGCGGAGAAATCATGTTCCCCCGTCAGATAGTGTGTCGCTGCTTGCATCCGTTGTTCATCCAGCGGCCGATGAATCCAGGTGATATGTGCGCGCGTGACGGCAGACCGCGTAAGTCTGTTCAGAACGGTGTAGCGGTACTGGCGCGCACGCGCATGGTAGCGCGCATGAAAGTCGTCCGGAACTTCCATGATCCAGTTCGCCGCCACATCCGCAGGCAGGTTGGAATTGAGTCCCAGCAGCCAGCCACGCAGGCTGCGAGTGGCGTGGGTATCGAAGTGTACAACTTGGCCGGTGGCATGCACGCCTGCATCGGTACGTCCGGCACACGTGACCTGCACAGCATGATCGGCCACCTTGGTGATGGCCTCCTCGACACAGGCCTGCACAGTGCGGCCGGCGTGGGATTGGCGCTGCCATCCCATGAACGCGGTACCCTCGTATTCGAGACCCAGTGCCAGACGTGTCATCAGCTTGCACCGTCATGAGAGCGGGACAGCAATAACAGGGAGATAGGAATAATCTGCGTCACGGCAAGCAGCAGACGGCAACAAACAATCAATGGAACGCAAGTGGAAAACGCGCCTCGCATCATGCGGGGCAGTCTGCGCTGATTAGGCGAGGTGCTGCATTAGCTTCTGGGCTTCCTGTTTTTGCTGGGCATCACCCTCCGCGAGCACCTCTTGGAGGATGTTCTTGGCACCATCCGAATCCCCCATATCTATATAAGCACGCGCCAAATCCAGCTTGGTGCCGATTTCGTTGAGCCCGGTCGTCTCTTCGCCAATACCAGTGCCCGTGCCTGTACCTGTCTCGGTACCGGGGCTGACCACATCCGCGTCCGCCGCAAGTGACAGCGCCACGCCCATGTCTGCGCCGCTGCGTGTGCTTTCCTCCTGCGGAGGCACGTTGGTATTCACGAAATCCGACAATTCCCGGAGAGCCTTGTCAAACTCCACTTGGGAATCGGTACCGAAATCCGCCGTCACGGAAGACACCCCGGTTTTTGCCACCTTTTTATTGGCAGCCAACTGGGGCTGCATGGTCAGTCCGCCTGCGTCCTGCTCGGCGCTTGCAGTTTTGGAGTCCGTCTTGCGCTTGGCAGGCGTCGGCTCTATCTCCGGGAGGGAAAAATCCAGGGTATCGTTTTTGACCGCGGCCGCCAATCCGGGCGCTTCAGGCAACATCACTGGGCGTATGTCATCAAATGTTCCAGCCATGGGATCCAGATCGGTATGCACATCCGTGCCGGTACCACTGCTTTCCAAGGGGATATCTACACTGGAAGTGGTGCCGGTGGCCGCGCTATTACCCGAAAACAGTGGCTCATCGGCTGCGATTTGACGGCCCATGATGGCGATATTTTCCCAATCCTTGTCGGGCTGCGCGCCCATTTCCTGGCGCAGACCGCGGGCGGTTTCGACAAAGTTGGCGCGGTCGCCGGCGGTGAAGTACACCTCCAGCAGCTTCTTCTTGAGATCGCGCCGATCCGGATCCTGCAGCAGCGCTTTTTTGAGCGCATCCGCCGCCTGATCGTAAAGACCATAAGCCATGTGAAAATCGGCTTCCGCAATGGGATCCGCTTCATCCGGCTTGGTTGTGGTCATTCCGGGGGTCGCGGCGCCAGCCGCTGCGGCAACTTGGCCGTACTTCCCGGGCATATCGGTGGCCGGGGTGACTGACACATCTTCCGCACTAGCGTTCTCTTCTTTAGCCAAATCGGTAGTCTCGACAGGTGGCGCCTTGATTTTGCTCGCGATGGGTCTACCACCGACCGGGGGTGACGCGTGCCTGTTCCTGACGATGATGCCGATGATAATCAGTAGAATCACAATGATGATGAGCACAATGACATAGGGGTTGATCAGCGAACCCAGCAGACTGCCAGACTGTGCGGGCTGAACCGGCGCAATCATCTTCTTTGGTTTCGGCAAGGGTTTGGCAGCCACCGGCTTCTCGGATGCAAGCGGCGTGATCCTGGTCGCGGCCGCCTGTGCGTTTTCCTTGCTGGCCTGGCTCTGCACTGCCGCCAGACTGTTGCTGGCGACTGCGATGGGTGCGTGGGCAGCCGTGGTTGCGGCTGCCGCAACGGTAGTCGCCGCCTTGCTTGCGGCGCCAGCTGCGGCTTGACTCGCAGCACCCGCAGCCTTGCTGGCTACCGCTGTGCCGCCGGCCCCTGTTCCGGGCACTTGGTTCGCACTGGTTTTGGCTGCTGATGAGGGCGCCACCAGTTGCAAGGAAGGTTGCTCCGTAGTCGTTGTGGGAGTTGCTTTGTGTGTGGCGGCGAGGCCACGGCGGCTGCGCCATGCGGCAATCTGGGTGCGCACCTCGGAATTGGCTTCCGCCACCTGCACCGCCTGAATATCGTCGGCAGTGGGAACCCGCAGCACATAGCCTGCCTTCATGAGGTTGATGTTGTGCATGAAGACTTCGGGATTGGCGCGGTAAATCGCAATCATCATCTGGTTGAGCGTCACGCCTTGGGGACGCAGGCGCAGGGCAATTTCGGAAAGCGTCTCACCGCGACGGATGGGGCCATAATTACCGCCCAGCGCGACGCTGCCGGCAGACACAACAGGCGCAATCGCCGGCGTGACTGCGTGCGACTGAGCGGCTTGCGATGGAGCAGGAGCCGCAGGCGGCGGGGCTGGCACTGGACTCGTCGGAGTACCCATCGGGGTTGACGCCGCGTGTGGAGCGGCTGCCTGCGCTGATGTGGCTTGAGTGGCATTCTCGAAATTCGGCGGGTTCAGGAAAACCGTGTATTCGCGCAGCAATTCGCCACTGTCCCAGGTAGCATCTACCAATACATCCATGAACGGTTCACGAAACGGCTTGCTGCTGCTAATATGCACATGCGCCGTGCCGTTTGCGCCCTGCACCACCTGGAATTGCAACTGGCTGAGCACATCGGATATGGGAATGCCCGCCTGCTGGAATTGCGCGGCACTTGCCGCTTTCACATGCAGGCTGCTGATTTCATCGGGGGCCGCGCCCACAATCGGAATGTCCGCGCTGAACGGCTGATTCAGCGCCGAATTGAGTTTGATTTCGCCCAGACCCAGCGCGTTTGCCGCAACTGGCAGCACGGCGAAGGCGAAGGCCAAGACAAACACCAGCTTCTTGCTCATGGTCTCTCCCCGGTCTGCCTGCCCAAGCGGACCCTTTGGCGAGTCTGTTGGGACAATGGCATTATCATTTACAGCTTAAGAATGCTCATTACAAAATCGGCCTAACTATAGCTTATAAGTAGCTTTTCACCAATAACTCCGCCACTTGGATGGCATTCAGAGCCGCGCCCTTGCGGATGTTATCCCCCACCACCCACAAGTCCAAGCCCCTGGGGTGAGAAATATCCTCCCGGATGCGCCCCACGAACACCGCATCCCCGCATGCAGCCTCGGTCACGGCCGTGGGATAGCCGCCAGGCCGCCGCTCGTCCATCACCACGACCCCGGGAGCGTGCCGGAGCAGGTCCCGGGCCTGAACGGCGGTGATTTTCTCGCGGGTCTCGATATGCAGGGCTTCGGAATGGCCATAGAACACCGGCACCCGGACCGCCGTGGCGTTCACCCAGATGGCCTCATCACCGAGAATCTTGCGAGTCTCCCACACTATTTTCATCTCTTCCCGGGTGTAGCCGTTCTCCTGGAATTCATCAATGTGTGGCAGCACATTGAACGCGATCTGCTTCGGGAACTTGCCGCCTGGCTCGAGGGTTTGGCCATTCAGCAGCCGGGCCGTTTGCCGGGCGAGCTCTTCGATGCCGCGCGCACCCGCGCCGGACACAGACTGGTAAGTGGCCACATTGATGCGTTCGATGCCCACCGCGTCATAGATGGGTTTAAGCGCCACTACCATCTGGATAGTGGAACAATTCGGATTCGCGATGATGCCCCGACTCTTGTATTGCGCCACCGTTTCGGGATTCACCTCCGGCACTACCAGCGGAACGTCCGGCTCGTAGCGAAAGCACGAAGTATTGTCTATCACCACGCAACCATCCGCGGCAGCTTTCGGCGCGTATTCCATCGAGACTTTGGAACCAGGCGAGAACAAAGCGATCTGGATTTTGGAAAAATCGAACTTGGCCAGATTTTCGACTTTCAACTGAGTGCCGTTGAATCCCACACGCTTGCCCGCGGAACGTTCACTCGCCAGCGCAGACAGCTTGCCTACCGGAAATTTCCGTTCTGCCAGAATTTCCAGCATCGCGTTACCTACTGCGCCCGTGACGCCCACCACGGCCACATCAAATGTCTTCATGCTTGTTCCTGAAAAAAGTTGCGCGGATCAAATTCTAACGGGTTTCCCCCGGAATTGGTTTGAGCGGCGGTGTTGCAGCGGCATTTTGCGCGCGCTGGCGCAAGGCGTGATCCATGAGCACTAGCGCCAGCATGGCTTCTGCGATGGGCGTGGCGCGCAGTCCGACGCAGGGGTCGTGCCGACCGTGCACGCTGATTTCCGCCGCCTCACCGCGCGTATCAATGGTGCGGCCCGTGAGGCGGATGCTGGATGCGGGCTTGATGGCGATATTCACCCGCACCTCCTGGCCGGTGGAAATGCCACCCAGAATCCCGCCAGCGTGGTTGGAAACAAAACCCTGCGGCGTCATCTCATCGCGGTGTTCGCTGCCCTTCTGGGTCACGGCCGCAAACCCGGCGCCGATCTCCACGCCTTTCACGGCATTGATGCCCATCATGGCGGAGGCTATATCCGCATCCAGCTTGTCGAATACCGGCTCGCCCCAACCGGGTGGCACGCCCCGTGCCATGAGCGTGACGCGCGCACCGATGGAATCGCCGGACTTACGCAACGCATCCATATATAGTTCGAGTTCGGGAACGCGTGCGGGATCAGCGCAAAAAAATGGATTGCCGTCCACAGCATCCAGATTCTTCGCGTCCAGCACCACAGGACCGAGTTGGGAAAGCCAGCCTCGTATCACGACGCCATAATGCTCCTCCAGATATTTGCGCGCGATGGCGCCGGCCGCCACGCGCATCACCGTTTCCCGCGCCGAGGCACGGCCGCCACCCCGATAGTCCCGGCGGCCGTATTTCATTAAATAGGTATAGTCGGCGTGACCGGGCCGGAATTTGTCCCGGATGGTCGCGTAGTCTTGGGGCTTCTGATCGGTATTCCTTATAAGGAGTCCGATGGGCGTGCCGGTAGTCCTGCCCTCGAACACGCCCGAGAGAATTTCCACTTGGTCGGCTTCATGGCGCTGGGAGGTGTGGCGCGAGGTGCCGGATCGGCGCCGGTCCACGTCATGCTGGATATCCGCAACACCCAACTCCATCTCCGGCGGACAGCCATCCACGATGCAGCCCAGGGCGGGACCGTGACTCTCGCCGAAGCTGGTGACAGCAAATAGTTTGCCGAAGGTATTACCGGACACGCTGGATCCGTTTTCCGGTTTTCCGCATGGCGCTCAGCTGTTCGGCATTGAGCAGGAATACTTCCGCCTGACCGCGCTCGAACTCTAGCCAGGTAAATGCGACATCCGGAAATTCCTGTTCCAGCGCCCAGCGGCTGTTACCGGTTTCCACAACCAGAATACCGTCTGGCGCAAGATACGCCGGCGCGCCGGCAAGAATGCGGCGCACCAGGACCAGGCCGTCAACGCCTGCGGCCAATCCCAGCGCCGGCTCGTGTCTATGTTCATCGGGCAAGGCCGCCATGTCCTGCGCGTCCACATAAGGGGGATTGCTGACGATGATGTCATAGCGCGCCGGCGGTAATCCGTCGAACACATCCGCCTTGTACGGTTTTACCTGTTTGGTCACATGCAGACGTTCCACGTTGATGCGCGCCACTTCCAGGGCCTGGGCGGAAATGTCCGTTGCATCCACGGCTGCGTTGGGAAACGCACGCGCGCAGGCGATGGCGATGCAGCCGCTGCCAGTGCATAGATCCAGTACGCGCCGGACACGCTCTGGTTTGATCCAGGGCTCGAAGCCTTTCTCGATAAGTTCGGCGATGGGCGAACGCGGCACCACTACGCGTTCATCCACGAAGAAATCCAACCCGGCGAAGCGCGTGTGATTGGTTATATACGCGTAGGGTTTGCGTTCCATCACGCGACGTCGCAGCAAATCGTACACGGCGTGTTTTTCCGCATCGGTGAGCCGGGTCTTCAACAGCCAAGCCGGAATATCATGATCCAGTTGCACGCCGTGCAGCACCAGGTTCAAGGCTTCGTCCACGGCGTTGGAGGTGCCATGCCCGAAATGTAGATGCGCGCGATTGAACGCGCTCGCGCCCCAGCGGACGAAATCCGCGAGCATGTGCAACCTGATGCTGATATCCTCGAATTTTTCCATGCGATTCCAGAAAATGGCGCGGCTTATGATAAACGAAATGCGCGGTGGCTATATCATCGTGGCATAATTCGCGCATGAGAATCAGGCGCGCATTGCTCTACCCTGTGGCCGCCGCCGTAGCCATTATTATCGGCCTCGGCATCGGTTACTGGACGGCCGCCCGTCCGCATGCGCCGCCAAAAACCGCCGCCTTGCTGCTGAATCCGCCCAAATCCCTGCCGGCCTTCAGTCTGGAAGGCGATGCGAATGCGCCTTTCACCAAGGAGTATCTTGAGGGGCACTGGAGCCTGCTGTATTTCGGCTATACCCATTGCCCGGATGTCTGTCCCATGACCATGGCGAACCTGAACAAGATGATGGTACAACTGAAGAGCCTGCCGGCCGCGAAGCAGCCACGGGTGTATTTTATCTCCGTGGATCCGAGACGCGATACGCCGACCCTGCTCAAGGGATATGTGCAGTATTTCAATTCCAGCTTCATGGGCGTGACTGGCACCGTGGTTCAACTGCGTGATCTCACCAAACCGCTGGGCGTGGCGTTTTCCCATGAACCGCCGAACCAATCCGGCAATTACAGAGTGGACCATTCCGCGATAGTATTCTTCGTCAATCCCAAAGGCCGGGAGTCCGCGATCTTTGCTCCCCCCATGATTCCCGAAAGCATGGCCGCTGATTACCGCGCCATCTTGGGCTATTCCGGAGACCGCTGATGCTGCGCAGAATACTGATCCCCTTGTGCATGGTGTTTTCATTTATTCCCTTCGCTGCCCATGGTGATGGCCCGGCCGTGGCCGCCAGCCATGTGTGGATACGTGAAGCGCCTGCCGGCGTCAGTGTCATGACGGGTTACATGACCCTGGAGAATCTTTCCGCCCAGACGCTCACCTTGGTCAGCGTCACCAGTCCTGATTTTAGATCGGTGATTGTGCACAAGAGAGTACAAAAGAACGGCATGGGCAGCATGCAACCGGTAGCCAGGATTGCCATTCCCGCCCACCAGAGCTTCGTGTTGGCCCCCGGTGGGTATCATCTGATGCTCATGAAACCCGTCAAACGTCTTTATGACGGTGATCTGGTGACGCTGATGCTGACCTTTTCAGATCATTCTTCCCTCACTATCATGGCGCCGGTGCGCCGCGATCAACCGCAGTACTAACCACACGGCAAAATGGACGACACCGAAGTTTCGTTGCTCGACTGGCTCAAAGCCGGCGCGCAGTATCTGCTGCCACAGCATGCCATCACGCGCACGGCGCATTGGCTCACACGCATCGAGGCTCCCGCTATCAAGGATTGGCTGATCCGGAGCTTCATCCGGAATTTCAACGTGGACATGAGCGAGGCTGCACAACCGGACAGCCGCGCGTATCCGAGTTTCAATGCGTTCTTCACACGCGCGCTGCGTGACGGCACACGTCCCGTTTCCCAGGAAGCAGGATCCATCGCCTGCCCCGTGGACGGCATCGTCAGTCAATGCGGAAACATCGAACGGGATTTTATCTTCCAGGCCAAGGACCGGGGATTCACGACGGAAGAGTTGCTGGGGAATGCCACTTTGGCCAACAATTTTGCAAGCGGCGAATACGCAACGCTGTATCTTTCACCGCGTGATTATCACCGCGTCCACATGCCGCTGGATGGCGCGCTGCGGCACGTGCTGCACATTCCCGGCCACCTGTTCAGCGTAAACCCGCCCAACACCCGCACAGTGCCCGATCTGTTCGCCCGCAACGAGCGCGTGGTGACGGTGTTCGAGACCCTTGCCGGCCCCACGGCGGTCGTCATGGTGGGCGCGCTGAACGTGGCCAGCATCGAAACAATATGGGCCGGCGAAATCACGCCGCCCCGTTCAAAACAGGTGCGTACCTGGAAATATCAGGATAATGAAATCGCGCTCAAGAAAGGTGCGGAACTGGGACGCTTCAACATGGGTTCCACTGTGATCCTGTTGTTCGGCCGGAACCGGGCACGCTGGAATGCGGCTCTGACGGCCGGCGCAACCGTGCGCATGGGTCAGTGCATCGGAAACTTACTCTGAATTTAGGGTACCGCTTCCAGAAAGATCGCGCTCAGCTTTTCCAAACCGGCGCGATCTTCCTCGTCAAACCGAGCCAGCTTCGGACTGTCAATATCCAGTACACCCAGAAGTTCATTGTCCTTGACCAGCGGCACCACGATTTCCGACGAGGATATGCCATCACAGAAGATGTGGCCGGTAAATTTATTTACATCCGGCACCACGATGGATTCGCGCTTCACGGCCGCAATCCCGCATACGCCCTTGCCAACAGGGATGTGCACACAGGCGGGTTTGCCCTGGAACGGCCCGACCAACAATTCACCGTCCTTCAGGAAATAAAACCCTGCCCAGTTCACATCCGGCATGGCATGAAACAACAAGGAGGAAAAATTCGCCGCATTCGCCATCAAATCATGTTCATGATGCAAAAGGCCGCGTACCTGTAACGCCAGTTCTTCGTACAGATCGCGCTTGCTGGAAGCCTGGATGGTATTCAGCTTGAACATGGGACAGGATGCGGCGTGTGCCAATGACCAGCGCTCATTGTACTCGATTCATTCGACAGCGTGTTTGTGTTGCCACATGCCCGATCACAGTTGTGTGTAAATTGCCATGCCATACCAGCCGTCTGGCGTGTTGGGCTACGGTTTACAATATCTGGGTTTATTTTTGAGGTACCATTTCGGCGCCTTTGGCTGCACTCCGTCAGCGTGCCTCAGAAATGGGCATTCACTCCACGTCTGCATGAGGGTCCGCCAATATGCCGTTCCTGTTGCTGTCGGACCTGGTGGTCGTCATCCACTTCGCCTTCGTGATTTTCGTCGTTATCGGCGGATTGCTGCTGTTCCGCTGGTGGAAGGTGGTATTTCTGCATCTGCCGGCTATCGTCTGGGGTGCGCTGGTGGAGTTCACCCATTGGATTTGCCCGCTCACCTATCTGGAAAACTGGCTGCGGGAGCGCGCCGGTATCGCGGCCTACCATGGCGATTTCGTGACGCATTATCTGCTGCCGATTCTGTACCCGGCGCATCTCACCGCCCACATCCAGATACTCCTGGGTATGTTTGTCGTCGTCACCAATGTGATTATCTATGGAGCATTGATACTCCGCTTGATACGCCGATTTTCATTCGGCCTGAACAAATAGACTGTTTTTGCTGGAGTGGCAATCCTTGTGGGAGTGACAGTCTCTGTCGCGATACCTTTCCATTTGAAGAATATATTGCGGTCAGGCTGCTTCCTGCATCCATGCCTCCCGCAGCGCTTGTACATCCTTGTACATCGGACACCGCTCTCACGAAAGACAGTGATACATAAATGTAGTAAGCATTTCACCTTTCGTGTACGGATATTCAAGCCCGCACGAACGGAAATGCAATCACGTCTTCGATGCAACGCACACCTGTGGCAAGCATCACCAGACGGTCGAAGCCGAGTGCCACGCCGGCGCATTGCAGCAGACCGTGTTGCAGTGCGGTCAGCAGATTCTCATCCATTGGTATATCCGCCAGACCATGGGCGCGGCGATATGCGCGGTCTGTTTCAAACCGCTGCCGCTGTTCTTCCGCGTCAGTCAGCTCATGGAAACCGTTTGCCAGTTCAATTCCATTGAAAAATGCTTCGAAGCGCTCGGCAACATGTGGGTTATCCGGCCGTATGCGCGCGAGTGCCGCCTGGCTCGCGGGATAGTCATACACGAACGCAAGCCGGCCTTTGCCAAGTTGCGGATATACCAGCTCACCTGCCACCATATCCAGCCAGCCATCCGTGTCCAGTTCATTGTCCGCGGGCACGGTCTTGCCTGAATCTTGCAAGGCGCGGACACAAGTCTGCTTACCGGCTCTGAATGGATCGAAACCTGCATGGCGCTGGAAAGCGTCGCGGTACGTCAGATGTTCGGGCGCTTCCGCCGCGGCGGGAAGCAGTGATTGAATCAGTTCGGCTGTTTCCTGCATCAGACGATGGTGATCGAACCCGAGCCGGTACCACTCGATCATGGTGAATTCAGGGTTGTGGAGCCGCCCGGCTTCGCTGGCGCGGAATACCTTGCACACCTGCCAGATATCGCCAGCACCGGCGGCCAACAGGCGTTTCATCGGGAATTCCGGCGAGGTGTGCAGCCAGAGTGAGCCGCCGTGCGGATTCTCCACGCGGAAACTGGCGAGATGCCGGTCCGTGGCACCAGCATGCGACAGAGCCGGGGTTTCGACTTCGAGAACGCTGCGAGCCTCGAAAAACGCCCGCAGTTTCTTCAGCAGTTCAGCGCGCAGTTTGAGATTCTCAAGACTCGCCGTAGGTCTCCACTGGTCTTCTTCCCTCACTCCTCACTCCTCACTCCTCATCCCTCACCCCTCACCTCTCACCCTTCTTTGACGCGTGCCGAGTACTTGCCGCTGCGTGTATCCACCTTGATGACTTCACCTTCATTCACGAACAGCGGTACTTGCACCGTTGCGCCGGTTTCGACCATTGCCGGTTTGGTGGCGCCGCTCACGGTGTCGCCGCGCACGCCCGGTTCACAGTGAGTGATCTTGAGGGTGGCGAACATCGGAGCCTGCACTGTCAACGGCCGGCCGTTCCACAGCGTGATGATGCATATCTCCTCGCCCTTGAGCCATTTGCCGGCATCACTCATGGCGGTCTTGTCGGCGGCCATCTGCTCGTAGTTTTCCGGGTTCATGAAATGCCAGAACTCGCCGTCGTTGTATAGATACTGGAATTCCATGTCCGTGACATCCGCGGCTTCCACGGTCTCGCCGGATTTCATGTTGCGGTCCAGCACCTTGCCGGTGCGCAGGTTGCGGATTTTGACGCGGTTGAAGGCCTGGCCTTTGCCGGGTTTCACGAATTCGTTCTCGACGATGGTGTAGGGGTCACCGTCCATGATGATCTTGAGGCCGGCTTTGAATTCATTGGTGCTGTAGCTTGCCATTTTCTTCCCACCAGGTTGGATGCAAAATGGCGGCCCGAGCCGCCAAAAAGGGCGTAATGATACCCTAACGGCTCTTCACGGACAGCACCCGGAACCGGAAACATACTTATGGCCGCCCAATGGCAGACCGAACTGGCCGACGCCGTGCGTGACCCGGCAGAACTCCTGCAGATGCTGGAACTGGACCCGGCTCTGTCGAAACCGGAACGTGCCGCCGGGAAAGATTTTCCGTTGTGCGTCCCGCGGGCATTTGTTTCCCGCATGCACAAGGGCGATGCGACCGACCCATTGTTGCGCCAAGTGCTGCCGCTGGGTGAGGAGCTCGAGGACGTACCGGGCTTCAGCGACGATCCGGTGGGCGATCTTGCGAGCAGCCGGCATCCAGGTGTGCTGCACAAATACCAAGGGCGCGTGCTGCTTATCACCACCGGCGCGTGCGGCGTGAACTGCCGTTATTGTTTCCGCCGCCATTTCCCTTATGCGGAAGAGACTGCGCGTCATCAGGGTTGGCACGATGCGCTGGAATATCTGCGTGCCGACGCCAGCATCAGTGAAGCCATCCTGAGCGGTGGCGATCCGCTTTCGCTCACTGACCGCGCATTGGCGGAACTCGTGGGCGCGCTTGAGCAGATACCTCATATAAAGAGACTGCGCATCCATACACGCCAGCCCATCGTATTACCTTCGCGGGTGGATGCTGCCCTACTGACCTGGCTTCGGGAGTGCTGTTTGCAGAAAGTGGTCGTGGTGCACGTGAATCATGCACGCGAGCTGGATACCGCCGTGGTGGAGGCCCTGTCACGGCTGCGGACAGCCGGCGCGGCCCTGTTCAACCAGTCAGTGCTGTTGCGCGGCGTGAACGATTCCGTGGAGGCGCTGACCGCGCTGTCCGAGGCATTGTTCGCGGCCGGCGTTATCCCCTACTATCTGCATCTGCTGGATCGGGTCCGGGGGGCGGCCCATTTCG
>JBOIAY010000006.1:0-12634 GCA_050739255.1 Gammaproteobacteria bacterium | reverse complement strand
AATGGGTGTGAGCGCGGTTGCATCCTGTACCGGCGCGGCGTCTTTCAATATCCGGTATTCCGGATGGATCATCTCCAGCCCGACCGTGCCGGGGCGCGCTTCGCCATAACAGCGCAGTCGCGCACCGCGCGCCAGCGCCTCGGCTTGTGACAGATTGAAATGGAAAAAGCGCAGCGTGAGTCCGCCGCTGCCGTCGCTAATGCGCGTGAGCAGCATGCGCTTTCTGCGGATGACCGTCTCGGTGAGTTCCACCACGCCTTCCACCACCGCCGGCATCCCGGTGCGCAGCGCACCGATGAGCGTGACGTGGCTGCGATCCTCATAACGCAGCGGCAGATGAAACAGCAGATCGGTGACGCTGTGAATACCGAGACGCGCGAGCTTGTCCGCGACCTGCGGACCCACGCCGCGCAGATAGCGCAAAGGCGGCGCGGCATGTTCGGCGGGTGCGGCTTGAGGCACGCGCGCAGCCGTCACACCGTCATCACCGCGTCCACTTCCACCAGCGCGCCGCGCGGCAGCGCCGCCACACCCACGGTGGCGCGCGCCGGATACGGTTCGTGAAAGTAACCGGCCATGATCTCGTTCACCTTGGCGAAATGGCTCAAGTCTGTCAGGTAAATGTTCACCTTCACCACCGCATCGAGTCCCTTGCCCGAAGCTTCCGCCACGGCTTTCAGATTTTCGAATACGCGCTTCGCCTGCGCTTCGATGCCACCCGCCACCAGCTCACCGCTCCCGAGATCGAGCGCAATCTGGCCGGAAAGATACACGCTGCTTCCGGCGCGTACGGCCTGGGAATACGGACCGATGGCCTTGGGAGCCAGATCGGTATGGATGGCGGTGCGGCTCATGAGGGTTCTCTGTGACTGTAAGTTTAGCGGGCGGTTAATACTAGCTGGAAATGAGCATGATCAGATGATAAGGAGACAATCAG
The DNA here is from genome assembly GCA_050739255.1 of Gammaproteobacteria bacterium. GTDB lineage: Bacteria > Pseudomonadota > Gammaproteobacteria > Natronospirales > REEB76 > REEB76. Next base: position 11,697 of record JBOIAY010000006.1, on the reverse strand, counting down.
CAGCAACGAAAATCCGATGTTGACCATCGAACGCCGAGGATACGGCAGCAGCCATTCCGAGCCGACGAGCAGCAAATTATCCAAAAGCAGTAATCCTGAGGCAATTTCTAGGCCCGCGTGCGCTGGATACGCATCACTTGCGACATGGCGCGCAGACGCCGCAAGATGCGCGCCAGATGCGGGCGGTCCTTGATGCCGAAGCTGAGGGTGATCTGCGCGGTCATCTCGTCGCGCTCTTGCAGGTTCACATGTTCGATGTTGGAACCCATTTCGGCGATGGCAGCGGCGACCGTGGCCAGCACGCCGCGTTGATTCGCCACATCGGCTCGGATCTCCACCGGGAAATCACGCTTGATGCGTTTTTCCCACTGCACCTCGATCAATTTATCCGGCTGGTTGCGGTACTCGTTGAGATTGCCGCATTCGTCGCGGTGGATGACGATGCCCTTGCCGGACGTGAGCACGCCGACGATACCGTCACCCGGGATGGGGTGGCAGCAACGTGCGAAACTCACCACCATGCCTTCGGTGCCGTGGATGGCGAGCGGTGCGCCCGGCTTCGCCGGTTTGCTTTCGGCCGTGTGCGCAGGCATGAGACGGCGAGCCACCAGTGGTGCCAGATGCTGGCCCAGGCCGATGGACTCGAACAGGTCGTCTGCGTTTTCCAGCTTGAACTCTTTGACAAGCGTATCGAGCTGCGATTCGGGAACCTTGCTCAGTTTCATGGATAACGAAGCGAGCGACCGCTCCAGCAGACGCCGACCCAGCTCGACGGCATCCTCACGGCGCAGGTTCTTGAGGAAATGCCGCACGCTGGCGCGCGCCTTCGCCGTCACCACAAAATTCAGCCAGGCAGGATTGGGCTGGCCATTGGGTGCGGTGATGATTTCCACCGTCTGGCCGTTTTCCAGCGGCGTGCGCAGCGGCACCAGGCGGCGGTTCACTTTGGCTGCCACGCAAGCGTTGCCCACGTCGGTGTGGACCGCGAAGGCGAAATCCACGGCGGTGGCGCCGCGCGGCAGGCGGTGGATGTCGCCCTGGGGCGTGAACACATACACCTCGTCTGGAAACAAATCCACCTTGACGTTTTCCAGGAACTCCTGGGGACTGCCGACGCCCTGTTGCATCTCCATGACGTCCTTGAGCCATTCCCGTGCCCGCACCGTGGGCGTGGCGGTGGCGTCGCCGGTCTTGTACAGCCAGTGAGCAGCGATGCCGGACGCGGCCACCTTGTCCATATCGGCGGTGCGGATCTGCACTTCCAGCGGCACGCCTTGGGGACCGATCAGCACGGTATGCAAGGATTGATAGCCGTTGGTCTTGGGGATGGCGATGTAATCCTTGAACTTGCCGGGTGAGGGTTTGTACAGGTTGTGCACGATGCCAAGCACGCGGTAACAGGTGTCGGTCTTGTCCACGATGATGCGGAAACCGTACACATCCAGCACCTCGTTGAGTGACAGGCTCTTGGTGCGCATCTTGCGATAGATGCTGTACAAATGTTTTTCGCGCCCAGCTACCACGCCGTCAATGTGTTCACGTTGCAGCGCGTTGCCGAGACTGACGCTGATCTTCTTCAGCATTTCCTTTTGGTGACCGCGGGAACGTTTGAGGTGTTTGGTGAGCACCTTGTAGCGCAACGGATGCAGCGCCTCGAAACCCAGATCCTCCAGCTCCAGACGCACGGCGCTCATGCCCAAACGGTGGGCAATGGGTGCGTAGATTTCGAGCGTTTCGCTGGCGATGCGGCGGCGTTTGGCCGGCGGCATGACGCCGAGCGTGCGCATGTTGTGCAGGCGATCCGCGAGCTTCACCAAGATCACGCGGATATCCTCCACCATGGCCAGCACCATCTTGCGGAAGTTTTCCGCCTGTGCCTGTTCACGGCTGGTGAACTTGATCTGGGTGAGTTTGGAGACGCCATCCACCAGTTGCGCCACTTCCTGGCCGAAGCGCGTGATCAATTCCTCTTTCAGAGTCGGCGTATCTTCGATGACATCGTGCAGCAGCGCCGCTTCGATGGTGTGATGATCCAGATGCAGATCGGCAAGGATGGAGGCTACCGATACCGGATGAGAAATGTAAGGCTCACCGGACACGCGCCGCTGGCCCTCGTGGGCTCGGGCGCCGAACTTGTACGCTTGATACACCTCGGCCACCTGCGCTTGTGGCAGGTAGCTGCGCAGCTTGGTAAGCAGGGCTTCGATGCCTGCCGTCCGCTTCCCCCGGACACGATCAAAGATGGAAGCGGGCTGGCTCATGAAGATAAACGCGGTTTAGAGCGGATCCTCCGCGTCCATGATGACAACTGGTTGCTGTTCCACCGGCTCTTCCACCACTTGCGGCTCTGCCTGGTTCAGGATGTCCGGACCAATGTTGCCGGCGGCCACTTCGCGCAGCGCCACCACTGTGGATTTGTCGTTCTCCCAGGGCACGGTGGGCTCCACGCCGCGGGCCAGTTGCCGGGCCCGTTTGGTGGCCACCAGCACCAACTGGAACAGGTTATCTACGTGATCGAGACAGTCTTCTACCGTGACGCGGGCCATATATACTCCGGGACTCTAGGAAAAAGCCAAAAAAATCATGGCCTTTCAGTTTACCTGAGAGTTCCGCCTCACGCCAAGAGCGCGGCCACCAGCGGCTGCAAATCGGGCCGGGCACCACGGCTGGCTTCGCCCCGGCCGGCGAGAATCTTATCCAGAGCAGTCAGGGCCTGGGCAAAATCGTCATTCACCACTACATAATCAAATTCCCGCCAATGGGACATATCCGCCACGGCATCCCGGAGACGCCGGGCGATGACCGCCTCGCTGTCGGTGCCGCGCGCCTTCAGGCGCCGCTCCAGCTCTTCCCGTGAGGGCGGCAGGATGAATATGCTCAGCGTCTCCGGCATGGTCCGGCGCACCTGCTGCGTGCCCTGCCAGTCTATTTCCAGCAAGACATCATGGCCGCGCGCGCGCTCCTCTTCCACGCTATTGCGCGACGTGCCGTAACAATGATCGAACACCCGCGCATGCTCCAGAAATTCCCCCGCCAGGACCATACGGTCAAATTCGACCTGACTCACAAAACGGTAATCGCGGCCGTCGTTTTCATTCGGTCGCCTGGGCCGTGTGGTGTAGGAAATGGAAAAGCGCAGGTTCGAGTGGGTACGCAGCAGCTCGCGCACCAGACTGGTTTTGCCGGCGCCGGAAGGCGCGGTAATCAAAAACAGACGGCCGCGCTTAGTCACACAGTCCCCGCAGGTAGAAACGATGCTGAGTGCTGCGTACTGCGTGCTGAGTGCTGCGTAAAGAAGTTGTCACAATTTACACGCGGCACGCTGTGCGCAGCACTTTTGTGTTATTCCACATTTTGCACCTGTTCACGCATCTGCTCGATCAGCACTTTCAGTTCCACCACGCGCTTGGTGATGGCGCTGTCCTGGCACTTGGAGCCGAGTGTATTCGCCTCGCGGTTGAATTCCTGCATAAGAAAATCCAGGCGCCGGCCGACAGCATCGCTCTCTTTGAGAGCGCTTTCCAATTCGGCGACGTGACTGTCGAGCCGATCCAGTTCCTCGGAAACATCGAGCCTCTGCAATAGCAGCACCAGTTCTTGTTCCAGGCGGTTCTCGTCCACGCTGAGTTTCAGTTCTTCGAAACGGGTCCGCAGTTTCGCGTGTAATTGTTCGCGGAGCTCGCCAATGTGACTGCGGATGTCGCTCACTAATGCGCTGATCTGCTGGGTGCGTTCGCGCATCAACCCGGCGATGCGTTCGCCTTCGCGCGCGCGCATGCTGGTCAGGGTACCAAGGGTTTCATCCAGCAGTCGCAGCACCTCCGGACCGACTTGCCGCACATCGGTTTGTGGTTCGGCCACCACACCCGGCCAGCGCAACAATTCCAGTGCGCTCACGGGCGCCGCCAAACGCAGAAATGCGCCGACCCGATCCGCCGCCTCCGCCACCGCGCGAGCACGTTTCTCATCCACGTGCAGCGCACGATCACTCTCGTCACCGGGTTCAAAACGCAACTGGCCGTCGAATTTGCCGCGACGCAGCACCTGGGCGACATGTACGCGGCAATCGGGCTCCAGCGCACGCAGTTCTTCCGGCAGGCGCAGACTGATATCCAGATAACGATGGTTTACAGTGCGCAGTTCCCAAGTCAGGGTTCCTGCGGGGCCGTGGTTTTCTGCGCGTGCAAAGCCGGTCATGCTGCAAATCATAAAAACCCTTCCAGCCGGAACACCGTGGCAATAGAGCAAAATGATAAGCTAGATATCCAGTTAGCCGTTAGTCAGCCCACCCGAAAGGTCCTTTTGTGAATGTCGAGACAGCCGAGGTCTCCCGCCTGGGCAACCGCGATCAGAACCAGGATCGTGTCCGTATCGCGAGCTCGGAAAGCCGTCTCCTGCTGACCGTCGCGGACGGCATGGGCGGTCATGTGGGTGGCGATATTGCGGCCGAGACGGCTGTGGAAACCTTGGCGCGTGCTTTCCAAAGCAGCCGCGATGTTCCCGACCCCGCCGAGTTTCTGCGCCGCAGCATCATTGATGCGCATCAAGCAGTGGTGGCCCTGGGCGACGAACTGGATCCCGAGCTTCGCCCACGCACCACCATCACCGCCTGCCTCGTCAGCGCTGGCATGGTGCGCTGGGCGCACGTGGGTGACAGCCGCGTGTATTTTATCCGCGACCGGCAGGTGCTGGTTCGCACCCGTGATCACAGCGCAGTGGAAATCCTGGCGCAGCAAGGATTACTGGAGGAGGCCGATCTAGCAGTGCACCCATTGCGCAACTTTGTTGACCAATGCCTTGGCGGTGAACCAGAGTTGCCCACTATTGATATTTCCGATCCGCATCCGCTACTGGCCGGCGACGTGGTGCTGTTATGTTCCGATGGCCTGTGGGCCCCACTCAGTGACGCACAATTGGCGCGTGCCGTGGGTGAAGGCCTGGAACTGAAGGCCACTCTGGAGGCGCTGGCCATGGAAGCGGAACTGCACACCACACCCATGAGCGATAACGTCACAGCTGCGGCTATGCGCTGGCGAGATTGAAGTAACCAGCCATAGACATGCCACACGTTCCTATATCTCATGCCACTCACTTAAGGAGCACTTCCGTATGCGCAGTAACGCCCGCGGCAACAACGCATTGCGTCCCGTGACGCTCACTCGCCATTACACCCGCCATGCGGAAGGTTCGGTCCTGTCTTGTTTCGGTGATACGCGCGTGCTGTGCACGGCGAGTGTGGAAGAGCGCGTGCCCACGTTCCTGAAAGGCGCAGGCAAGGGCTGGCTTACGGCGGAATACGGCATGCTGCCGCGCGCCACCCACACGCGCACCGAACGGGAAGCAGCACGCGGCAAACAAGGCGGGCGCACGCTGGAAATCCAGCGGCTCATCGGCCGCGCCTTGCGCGCGGTGGTGGACCTGGAAGCGCTCGGCGAGCGTACTCTCACGCTCGACTGCGATGTGCTGCAGGCGGATGGCGGCACCCGCACCGCCGCCATCACCGGCGGATATGTGGCGCTGATGGACGCCGCGCACGCGTTGCGCAAACGCGGCGTGCTCAAAAAAGATCCCTTGCACGGCGCAGTCGCGGCCGTTTCCGTGGGCATCGTCGGCGGTGAACCGCTGCTCGACCTCGATTACCAGGAGGATTCTCATGCGGAGACGGACATGAACGTGGTCATGAACGACGCTGGCGCTTTCGTGGAAATCCAGGGCACCGCGGAAGGCCATGCTTTCCGGCGTGACGAACTGGACAAGCTGCTGGCCCTCGCCGGTGAGGGCATACGCTGGCTTATCGCCGCGCAACGCGAAGCTCTGGCGCAATGAAGGTGGTGCTCGCCACCGGCAATGCCGGCAAGCTGCAAGAACTTCGATCCCTGCTGGCTGCCAGCGGCATTGAAGGCCTGCCTCAAACACAGCTCGGGGTCCGGGAAATAGAGGAAACCGGCGCAAGTTTCACGGAAAACGCCCTGCTCAAGGCGCGCAATGCCGCCCGCCAGACGGGCCGGCCGGCGATTGCGGACGATTCCGGCCTGGAAGTGGACGCGCTTCACGGCGCCCCCGGGATTTATTCGGCACGCTATGCTGGCGCACATGCCAGCGACCAGGACAATCTCGCGAAACTCCTCGAGTCACTGCACGATGTGCCGGCGGAACGCCGCGGGGCACGGTTTCGTTGCGTCATAGTTTTCGTGCGTCAGGCCGACGATTCAGCGCCGATTGTTTGCGAGGGCGTATGGGAAGGCCGCATCCTGAAAGCATCGCGTGGCCAAAACGGCTTTGGCTACGATCCGGTGTTCCTGGTGCCGGAGAAAATCTGTTCCTCTGCCGAGTTGTCATCCGAGGAAAAAAATCGTTTGAGCCATCGCGGTCAGGCCCTGCGCAAATTGGTGGCGGCGATCGTGTCCGCCAGCGCCTGATGGCACGGCCATGCTCATCACTCCGCCGCTCTCCCTTTACGTGCACCTGCCTTGGTGTGTGCGCAAGTGTCCGTATTGCGATTTCAATTCCCATGCGCTGAAAACCGGGTTGCCTGAGGCCGAATACGCCGCCGCACTGTTGCGCGATCTGGATCAGGATCTGCCGAGCGTCACGGGCAGCCGCGTGAAAACCATATTCTTCGGCGGTGGCACGCCCAGCCTGTTCAAGCCCGAAAGCATCACCCGCATCCTGAACGGCATCCGCCAGCGCCTGCCGCTGGCGAACGATGTGGAAATCACCCTGGAAGCCAATCCCGGTACCGTGGAGCGCGGCCGTTTTTCCGAATACAAGGCTGCCGGCGTCACACGCCTGTCCATCGGCGTACAGAGTTTCAACACCCGGCACCTTGAGGTACTCGGGCGTATCCACAGCGCCGGTGAAGCGATGCGTGCCGCGGAGGAAGCCCACGCTGCGGGCCTCACCAACTTCAATCTGGACCTGATGTACGGCCTGCCGGAACAGAACATTGCGCAGGCCTGCGCAGACATGGAACAAGCCTTGTCACTCGAACCGGCGCACGTCTCCCACTATCAGCTGACGCTCGAACCCAACACCCTGTTTTATGCCTGTCCACCCGTGCTTCCCGATGAGGAACTGATATGGCAAATGCAGCAAGCCTGCCAAGCCTTGCTGGCGGAAAACGCTTATGCCCAATACGAGGTTTCCGCCTATGCACGGGCTGGTCAAGAGTGCCGGCACAACCTGAATTATTGGCGCTTTGGCGACTATCTGGGCATTGGCGCCGGTGCCCACGGCAAACTCACGGATGCGTCACGGGGTCGCATCCTGCGGCTGTGGAAACTCAAGCATCCTGACGCGTATCTGCGCGCAGCCGGTACACCTGCCGGCATCGGCGCGGTGACCGAGGTTGCCAACGATGACCGGATATTTGAATTTATGCTCAACCGGCTGCGGCTTTTTGAATGCTTCAGCGCCCTTGATTTCGAGTCGCTCACCGGCTTGCCTTTCAGTCACACGCTGCCTGTTCTGGAACAAATTCAGACCTTGGGCTTACTGCAAATGACTGAGGGTCAGTGGAAACCGACGCTCCGTGGACATACCTATTTGAATGACTTGCAGGCGCACTTCCTGCCCGATGCCAAGGGCGCGAGCCATTCGTCGCAGACCGCTCCATGAAATAGCCATAGCACGTATTTCCACTACACTTGGTGCAAGTCCTGAAGACACAGCCATGACCGACTACCAGCCCATCCCATGTGCGCTTTACAGTCAATACGAAATCGCCATTTTGCATCGCACACCCATGCGGGTGCGGTGGCTGGATGCGGACGGAGTGACCCACCTTGAAGTTTTCACCCCGGAAGACCTGGTTACATTTGCGGGAGAGGAATTCCTGCTCGCCCGCAATGCTGCCGGAGAGCCGCGCCGGATACGGCTCGACCGGCTCGCAACCTTGGCTGTTACCGGGAGCCGGCCTGCTCCGTGAGGATGTTTTCTGCCTGCGAACAAGGGGTTATGCACACCTGTTTTATGGCTATCTCAACCGTGGAACGTCCGCCAAGGTAACACCGCACCTGGTCTTCCTTGTTAATATAACCGCATGAAATATAAGGGGTTTATACTTTGCCTAAAATTTCATCGTCGCGGATCAAATTCAACGCCAGCGAGGACTTGCAGAATCCACGGGTGTTTCATCCACAGACTTATCCACCGCTTTTGTGCACAAGCGATTTTCCGAGTGATAGCATGCAGTTAGGCAATACCCATGCGAAACCAGCTCAGGTTTTGCCAATAAGCACTTGGGTCTGCTTGGTAACGGGGTGACTGCTCACGAGACTTGCCGCTCATACGGGCTCACGCTATCATGCGCGCCCTTTGAAATGACGCCTGTTCGCGATCCCAGAGGCTTGCATGAAACCCGGCATCCACCCTGAATATAAAGAAATCACCGTGACCTGCAGTTGCGGCAATAGTTTTGTTACGCGTTCCACCTTGGGCCGCGACCTGCACGTTGAAGTCTGCTCCAGCTGCCATCCGTTCTTCACCGGCAAACAAAAGATCGTGGATACCGCCGGCCGTGTGGACAAATTCCGCAAGAAATACGCGCGCAAATCCGCGTAAGCGATTTTAGCTCCAGCCCGCTTGCACTACTGACTAGCAGTCAGAAGGTCGCCAATATGGCGATGATATAATCGCCATGCTCTGGCGCATCGCCGCTGGGTTCACGGGAACCTGAAGCCGCTGCGGCGGTTTCGCCCCTTCAGCTTAGCGCAGCAATTCTCAGGACATTGTGCTTTCCACAGGGTGCTTTCTGCCGTGGGTTCTCCCCCGCGGCTTCCGCCCTGTTTCGATGATCGAACAGACAATTTGGAGATACGCATGAACAACAAGACCTACAAGCTCAGCGACCCCGCAGGCAAAACCAGCGAAATACCCTCGCGCGAGGGCACGCTCGGTCCGGGCACACTGGATATCGGCGGCCTCTACAAGGATCACGGCGTCTTCACATTTGACCCGGGCTTCGTATCCACGGCGAGTTGCGAAAGCAAAATTACCTTCATTGACGGTGAAAAAGGTGTATTGCTGTACCGCGGATATCCCGTGGAACAACTGGCCGAAAAAAGCAGTTTCCTGGAAGTCGCCTACCTCGTTCTTTACGGCGAACTACCCAACAAGCCGCAGCTCGAATCCTTCATCGGCAGCATCCGGCGCCATTCCCTGGTCAATGAAGCGGTGCTGCAATTTTTCAGCGGTTTTCATTACGACGCCCACCCCATGGCCATGATGACCGCAGTGGTGGGTTCGTTGTCAGCCTTCTACCACGACTCCACCGACATCCATAACCCGCGGCACCGTGAAGTGTTCGCGCACCGTATCATCGCCAAGATGCCGACGCTTGCCGCCGCCGTGTATAAACACGGTACCGGTCAGCCACTCGTGTATCCGAAAAACGAACTGAATTACTGCGCGAATTTCCTCAACATGCTGTTCTCGGTGCCGGCGGAAACCTACAATGTGGATCCGGTGGCGGCCAAGGCGCTGGATCTCCTGTTCATCCTGCACGCTGACCACGAGCAGAACGCCAGCACGTCCACAGTGCGCCTAGCCGGAAGTTCCGGCACCAATCCCTACGCGGCCATCGCCGCCGGCATCGCTTGCCTGTGGGGGCCGGCACATGGCGGCGCCAACGAAGCGGTGTTGAACATGTTGAAACAGATTGGAGACGTGAAAAATATTGACGCCGCCATCGCCAGGGCGAAGGAAAAGAACTCCGGCTTCCGCCTCATGGGTTTTGGCCATCGTGTGTACAAGAACTACGACCCGCGCGCCAAGATCATTCGCGCCACCTGTCACGAAGTGCTGGAAAAGCTCGGCCGCGGCGATGATCCGCAGCTCGAACTCGCCATGCGGCTCGAGGAAATCGCCTTAAAGGATGAATACTTCATCGAAAAGAAGCTGTATCCGAACGTGGACTTCTACTCCGGTATCATCTACAAGGCGCTTGGCATCCCCACCCACATGATGACCGTGATGTTCGCCATCGCCCGCACCGTCGGCTGGGTAGCCCACTGGCAGGAGATGATCTCTGACCCACACATGAAAATTGGCAGGCCACGCCAGCTCTATACCGGTGCCGTGAAACGCGACTATCTGGATATCGGCAAACGGAAATAACCGCGACGACTCCCGTCAGAATAAAGCGGCTGTTCAAGCCGCTTTATTATGCGTGGACCATCCTCCCGGTAAAATCTTCAAGCGCTGATCGCCAGGAGTGCATCCAGCTCGCGTAGCGACGCACGCCGCATGGGCCTGCCATCCACTGGACTAGCCGGTGCTTCCCGGATTCCATCCACTTCGAATACCGCAAGTTCGATGGGTGTATCACCTGCCACGAAGCGATATACAGGATGCTCGCGGGACACGCCCGCCGCGGTTTTCATTTTGCGCGCCGATACCTCATACGGAATGTTCTTTTCCATGAGAAACATGGCCACCTCTTCGGGCAAGTCGCTGAACACGTGCAAATAGATGATCGCGTGATCGGCGGCGGTACCAGTCAATACCGGCCCCACTAGGCGGGCATCAAAGCCGTTGAGCATGCGCATGGCCTCGCGGGCCGTCTCCCGTAGCCGGCGTAAACGCGCGGGCTGGGAATCGGCACAGAACAGTCGCTGGTGGACAGCCAGGGCCTGTTCCACTTCCAGGTTAGCCGGCATGTGCAGACTGCGGGCATCAAAGCCCAGCCGCTCCGCCGCCTTGCGTTTGGCGACGTGGAAATCGCGCACGCCTTCTTCAGACATGATACGGGCAGCTTCCTGCGCTAATAAACGCCGCGAATCGTCCATGCGCGGCAAAGTGCGTCGTGTCATGGGCCTTGCGTGTGAATCATTACCGCAAAAAGCTTAGCACAGCTTCAAAAAATGTCCGTTCCGTTTGCCTGCTTTTTGGCCGGCGCTTTGGGCGGCAAATGCCCCGCCAAGAAGAACTCGAAAATGGAACCTGGATCATTGGCGCTCACCAGCAAACCGGTCTTGGGATCAATGCGCGCCTGCACGATGCCGGGTGGTTCCAGGAAGGGTGCTTGTGGAACATCTCGCAAGGCTGGTCCCATGAAATCCATCCAAATGGGCAGTGCGGCCTTGGCGCCCTGTTCTCCCTCTCCCAGGGACTGCGAGGGCTGATCGTTGCCTACCCACACGACCGCCACGATGTCGTTGTTGTAACCATCGAACCAGGCATTGGACCAATCATTAGTGGTGCCGGTCTTGCCGGCCAGATCGGAGCGACCCAGGGCCTGTGCCGCGGCCCCGGTTCCCCCCTTGATCACCGACTGCAACATGCTGTTCATGAGCCACGCATTCTGCGGCGTGATGGCCTGAGGCGCGAACTGTGGCATGACCAGTGTCGGTGTGGCGGTTGCGGCCGAGGTCGTCGCTGTGGGCGCCGGTATATGCGTGGCGTTGTCGGCATCCACGCTGCAGGTATCGCAGGCCACCTGCGGATTGGCTTCGGACAACACATGACCGGAACCGTCTACGACACGCTGGATGAAATACGGGGTGACGCGGAACCCGTGATTCGCGAACACGGCGTAGCCGCGTGCCATCTCAAGTGGCGTGAGGCTGGCGCTGCCGAGCGCCAAGGTTAGATTGTCAGGCAATTCCGAAACATCGAATCCGAATTTCTGCGCGTAATTGATGGCATTGCTGACGCCAATGCTCTGCAACACGCGGATAGACACCAGATTGAGCGAGT
>JBOIAY010000005.1:0-2773 GCA_050739255.1 Gammaproteobacteria bacterium | reverse complement strand
ATCTGACCGCGTTTCCGCTGGAATAAAACCGGCACGCGGGATGGATATTCGCGTCCGTGGGTAGTCATCGGAGCCACGATGGCGGTGCCGATATGCCGGTTCATTTCATCGGGTGAAATAATGACGCGGGGACGGGTCTTGCGAATCTCATGTCCCAGTGTGGAATCCAGGTTCACCAGGAAAATATCAAAACGCTTGATTACCAGCGCCATTCGCTGCGATCCCAGGCAGTCATGGTTTTGGCATTCGTGTCCAGCAAGGCATCGTCGCCTGCCTTGCGCATGGCTTCGAAGGCGGCGTCCCACCCGGCACGAACACGGTGCACGGGCCGAATGAGCACCTGCCCATCCCTCACGGCCAGGTCGGCCTCATGATTCAGGTTACATTGTTCCAGAATGGCCTTGGGAAGACGGATGCCTTTGGAATTACCGATACGAACGATAGCAACTTTCATGGTGACGAAGTCTGCAAGGGTGTAAGTCCATTGTAATTACGCACTTGGACAATATCAAGGCTTGCTACGAACAGCTGTTTTACTGGCCGGGTGTTGTCGTTTGGCGGCTTCAGCACGCGCCGCCGCCAACTGGTCGTTGAGCTGCTTGATGTCGTAATCCTGACTGCCAAGCAGATTCATGTGGGACAACACTTGGATCTGGTTTTCAGCTGCCTTGAAATCCCCGTTCACGATATAGGCTTTTGCAAGATTGACCCTGTATTGAGGGATTTGCGGCGCCACTTTCACAGCACGTTGCATGGTCAGAATCACGTCACGGAGAGGATGTCCCGTGATGGTCAGATAGTTGGTGTAAATCGACCATAAATCAGCTTCCGATCTGGCCAGCTTGTCAAGGTTTCTTGTACGAAACGCCGCCCGGATCAAGGTGAAGGCCGCTGGCGTGAGCGCTTTGCAAGCCGTTGGCAGGCAGTTTACCAGGCTGTTGAGCGAAGCGGTGTCCTGCGTGGTGAGCGGATGGGTTAGCAAGATATTTTCCACATGTTGTTGCCAGGCTGGATTCACCGGCAACTTGAGTTTTGCACTCACCAGCATCATGGCGGTATCCGGCATGATGTTGTCACTCAGGGCAGCGGCGCGTTCGAGGGTGCGAAATGCAATCGCAGGATTCTTCATGGCGCCCCCCAGAGCCAGATTTGAGTATGCCTGACCCAGCGCGTACAGGGCCCGTTCCGAGCGAGGATGGTGTTGCGCTTCGTAGTAGCCGAAATCCAGAAAACTGCGCCACTCATGGGCGCGCAACAGGGTCACGGAAAACAGGACGGGCAGAACTATGACCGCGACGGTCCAGCGCAGCGACAGGCGCGCCTGACGACTGCCAGCCGCAGTGGGTAAGAGCAGCAGGCTGAAGAAGGCCAGTAGCAGGCCGTAATCCGGCAGATAGTTGCGATGCTCGAAGGCGATCTCCAGCGGCAGCACCGTCGACTCCATGGCCTGACCAGCGAAAAAAAACAGAATGCCCAGGCTCAATAGCGGCCGCTGCCGGCGTTGCCACCAGGCAATCACCAGTAAGGCGATGAGTGCTAGCAGGCTCCACAGGGTGGTCAGCGGCTGCAGCAAACCGGTTGAGAGCGCCAGATCATCGTGATACAGCGCCAGATGACGGATATCAGGTATGAAGGTCCATTTGATATACAGGAACACCACGCGGAATTCCGTGAGCACGCGCTCGGAGAGCGTGAAATTCCGGTACACATAGCCGGCCCAAAACGGCTGACTGATCAGATATACCAGGCCGAGGATGCCGGGCAGCACCAAGCCGCACAGATAAAAAACCAGTACATTTTTCGCCACGGTCTGGCGGGTGTTGCGGAAACCAAATACCAGCCATTCGATGACCAGCAGGTACAGCGGCAGCAGTGCGGCGTCTTCCTTGCATAGCAGGCCGATCACGCCGAAAAAAGGCGTCAGCAGCCACACTAGCGGCCAGCCAGCTTTGCCCGCGAGCATGCGTTCGCGACCATACACATAGGCGAGCATCCCCGCGAGCGTGAACAGCGCCGCGAGGCTGGTCATGCGCTGGACGATATACAGGACGGTGGTGAGATTGAGTGGATGCAGTGCCCAGGCGGCGGCGATCAGTACGCTCACCCAGGTGAGCGTGGTGTCGTTCCAGTCAAATTGATAACGCCGCCTGCAGTTTAGCAGCAAGCGCTTGGTAAGCCACAGGACCAGCAGCGCGTTGCCAAGATGGATGAGGAGATTGACGAGCTTGAAGGGAAATGCATTGCCGCCGAGGAAATAGATGTTCAGAGCAAAGCTCAGCATGCTGATGGGGCGGTACAGAGGGCCTGAGCGTGTAGAAAACGCAGCGCGAAGAAGCTCATGCGGCGAGAGGTTGCCGAGCCGCAACGCCAGGTTGTCAACGATATTGGGGTTATCATCGAACAGGAAAGGGCCGTGCAGGCCGGGCCAATAGGCAATGAGCGTAGCCGCCAGTATGCCGATTATGGCGGCCGCTATCAGGAGGTACCGGGTTTTTTTATCTCGAAGCTGCATGGATTTCCTGGAGACCAATCGGCATAGGGGGCGCGGTTACCCGCGCGCCCCTGCCACACCACCGGACATGCGGGTCCGCATCCGGCGGTTCGGCGAGTTGAGCTTAGCCGGTTCGACTAATCGAGGTAAGCCGAGGAGAGTGTAATTTATTTTGTGTCTGAGCCGGTTGGTTCATTCAGTTGCTCAATACGAAACGATCTTCGAACAGGATCGCGAGTTCGGCTTTAGCCGCGTGCCAGCAGGCAGGGGGATTTTTCCATT
>JBOIAY010000004.1:0-14605 GCA_050739255.1 Gammaproteobacteria bacterium | reverse complement strand
CGATGTCCCTGCCGTGCTGTTTGAATGTGGAACGAGCGGCGTCGCTGTCGTTGTAGGGCAGGGTGAGTGTGAGCGCGGCAAGTGCCGCTGGCACTCCAGGTGAGCTGGGCACACCGAATGTCAGCGCACCGGAACCGGCTTTCACCAGCAGTGCGTCCGAATGGCCGTGATAACCACCCTCGAATTTAACGATCCTGTCGCGGCCGCTGAAGCCGCGCGCCAGACGGATGGCGCTCATGGCGGCCTCAGTGCCGGAATTCACCATACGGAGCAATTCGATGGATGGCATGAGTTCGCAGATGCGCTTCGCGAGCTGTGTTTCAAGTTCCGTGGGCGCGCCAAAACTCAGGCCGTTTTTCGCTGCGTCTTGCACTGCGCGTACCACCTGCGGATGGGCGTGTCCGGCGATCATCGGTCCCCAGGAGCCCACATAATCAATGTAGCGCCGGCCGCTGGCGTCATACAGGTACGCGCTTTCTGCGCGTGAGATGAAAACCGGTTTGCCGCCGACGCCCTTGAAAGCGCGCACCGGTGAATTCACGCCGCCGGAAATGTAGCGCTGGGCTTTTTCAAACGGGTTTGACGACACTTCTTGAACTCCATCGGTCAAATTATCTACACTTTGAAATCTGCGTTTGATTACGGTGAGCACACGCAGCTTAGCAGTGCAGTAACCGGTGCGGGCAACGGGACATCGTAGCTCGTTCCCGGTTATGACACATACATCGAAATCCTGTATGCCACCATTCCGGCACTGGCGCAAGTGGTCCTGAGCCGATTCCGATCCGGTCAACATTGATTCAGAATGCTGTATGTAAAACCTAGTATTGGGAGACCCGGAAGCGGCTCTTCCTCAATACGCACAAGGTCTCCAGCCACTTCGGCCGCATTGTGCATCGGTAATTTACCGGGTTGTTCAGCTGGAAATCCCGGAATTCGGGACTATACTCTAAGTGTGATAGTGGCAACCTTGACCGGTTCAGTCCGCTTTCCGAATAGCTTGATGCAGTCCGAAGAAAGCCCCTGAGAAGTCGGTCAAATGACAACTTGGAGGGTGCTGACATGTCCAAGAATCTACTAGGTTTCTTCTCGCTTCTCGCTTCTCGCTGTAGCCCTGCTAGTTTTCAGCTCAAGTAACACACTGGCGCAAACCAGCGGTGCGACGGCTGGGGCTCAAACCTTGGTCTCAATCGAACACGCCGTTGGCTTGCGCGCAGGTGAAACGGTAATGGGCACGCTGGTACCAACCCAGCGGATGCACGTGGTTATGGCGCTGAAATTGCGCAACCAGGCTAGTCTCGACGCGTTCCTGGCTAATCCTCAACATGCCATTTTAACGCCAGCGCAATTCACTGCCGATTACTCGCCGACGATCACTCAAGCACAGGAAGTGGCGGCATTCATGCGCAGTGCGGGTTTTATCAACATCACGATCGCACCGAACCACCTACTGGTCTCCGGCGACGCACCTGCAAGCGTCGTCGGCGCGGCCTTCTACACTTCTTTTATACAGGTGCTCACCCGGCATGGCCGGCACGCTTTCGCCAACTCAAGCGACATATACATCCCGGCCTCGCTACAAAGTAGCGTGAACGCGGTGCTCGGCCTGCAGACCGTGCATGAGGCACGCCCCTTTATTGAGTCCGCACAGAAATCAGATACCGACGCGGTACATACCCTGCAGACCGGTGGCTCCGCGGTCGGCCACGATCCCACTGACTTTCCGATAATCTATAACGCCAATAGTTTAGCGGCGGCGTCCAGCGTACCCGTCGGTATCATTACCGAAGGCTACATGTCACAAGCGGAAACTGACCTGCAAAAATTCACCAGCAGCAACGGCCTGCCATCGGTGGATGTTACCGTAGTTGGGCCGGGCGGCGGCGACACCAGTGGCCAAGTCGAGTGGGACTTGGACAGTCAAACCATCGTTGCCATGGGGGGCGTACGAGAGTTAGTGCTCTATGATGCTGCGTCGTTCAACGGTGCCGACCTCACTTCGGCCTACAACACTGCTGTACAGGATGACACGGTCAAGGTCATCAATGTGTCGCTGATGGGGTGCGAAACGGATGCGGAAAACGATGGATCGGCGTACGCGGACGACACCATCTTCCAGGAGGCGGCAGCGCAAGGGCAGACCTTCTCAGTCGCATCGGGTGACCACGGCGCCGACCAATGCGGCAACGACACCCTCACGCCAAGTTACCCCGCGAGTTCGCGCAACGTAGTCGCGGTGGGTGGTACCGAGCTATACACCTCGGGCAATACTACGTGGGTCAGCGAGACCGTATGGAACAACCTGGCCGAGGACGAAGGCGCAACCGGCGGCAGCCCGAGCACCTTCGAGGTGCAGCAACCTTGGCAAAACGGCGTGGGGCCAAACGCCAACACCTACCTTCGTGGCGTGGCCGACATCGCCTTCGATGCCAGCCCGGATTCTGGCGCGTTGATATGGGTAGACGGACAGTGTTGCGTTAAGGTTGGTGGTACCAGTCTCGCGTCCCCGATCTTTGTGGGTGCTTGGGCCCGCATTCTGCAGCTTCGAGGCCAGGACCTCGGCTTCGCCGCACCGATGATTTATGCGGCTGGAGCGGTCGACTATGCCACTGACTTCCACGACATCACCTCCGGTAACAACGATGGCGAAAACGCGTTGACCGGCTGGGACTACCCTACCGGCTGGGGTAGCCTGATTGTCAGCCAGTTGGCGAACAATATCCCCTCCCCGGAAGTGTATGCTCCTGTAGGTCTTCACTGGGGGTTCATCACGTGCCTCGGCGTCGTCGATACCTATTCAGTTGGTTGGTCTCCTGGCCCTGGCGGTCCCGATTCTGTACCTAGGGATTATGAGTTTGATGATGAAATTGGGTCATCAGGCTGGAACGAGATTTATGAAGGATCCCACACGTCCGCCCAGATAAATGTACCGGAACTAGCCGAGGTCAGTCTCCGGGTGAGAGCCACTAACGGTTTTGTCTGGAGCCCCTACGACACCGGTTCCTTCCGAGCAGCTAGAGGCTCTGGTTGTACTAAGTGAACACGGCCTAACCCTAAGTGAGACCAAGCTGCAATTGTGCCCCGTGAGGTTGCCGACCTCCGCTGCGCCCGTTGCCGCCGGCGAGTAGGTTTTTCGCGCTACACAGGGGTGTCGCGTCGGTAAGTTATGACCGGAGTTGGGCTACAACATTACGGCAACAAGAGTCTGTAACTGCATGAAAACGGTCTCATATCGCGATCGCAGGACTGCCATCAGGATAACGGTGATGGTTGCCGCGAGCGTCACACTTTCGGCACTCGCGGCAACGCTCGTGGCCGTTACCCCAACGCAACGGATGCCGGTGCGCATTCTCGCACCGCAGGCTAACGGGGCTTCGTCGCCGGATCGTCTAATTCCGGCTATACGGAAACTGCCGATTCCGTTCGAGCCCAATGTGGGCCAGGTGGCCTCGCGGATCAGGTATTTGGCCAGGGCTGGCGGCTACATGGTTGGGCTGACCGAGCGGGGTTTAATTCTGAAAGTGGAAGAGCAGCGCGCTCGCCCCACCAATGCCGTCCCGGTGCAGGTTTCTATACGCCCGATCCATGCCAAAACCGATCCGCAGCTTCAGCCTGAGCGGCGGTTGTCGAGCATAAGCAACTACTTTATCGGCAGCAACCCGAAGCACTGGCATACCCGGATACCCAATTATGCCGCGGTTCGCTATCGGGACATCTATCCCGGCGTGGACTGGATCATCTATGGCAATCCGAACAGATTGGAATACGATTTGGTGGTGGCCCCGAAGGCCGACCCGCGGCAAATTCAGTTTCAAATAACCGGCGCTCAGCACCTTGCCCTAGACCAACACGGCAATCTGCTAATCACGGCCGACGGCCGCACTCTGCGCGCGCTCAAGCCCTTGATTTATCAAGTTACGGCAGCCGGCAAGCGTCACACGGTAATCGGGCACTACTTGCTGGACGGTCAGCAAATCGCTTTCGCCCTAGGCGAGTACGACCACACCCGTCCCCTCGTTATTGACCCAACGCTCGTGTATTCCACTTACCTCGGCGGCAGTTGCAACGATTTTGCTACCGCCGTGGCAGTGGACAGTTCCGGTGACGTGTTCGTTACCGGAAATGCCTGTTCCACTGATTTCCCTACCATCAACCCGTTGCAAGCCACAAACAAAGGTGACAACATTTTTATCAGTAAATTCAATGCGAGCGGCAGTGCGCTCGTGTACTCTACGTACTTGGGCGGCACTGACGGCGGTGAGGAGGCTCACGGTATCGCGTTGGACAATGCGCGTAATGCCTATGTCACCGGGACGACATTTGCTAGGGATTTCCCCACAGTCAATGCGTTCCAGGCCACCAACAAATCCACGGGCAGCACTGCACCTCCTGACCAAGCGTTTGTCGCCAAATTGAATGCCTCGGGCGATGCATTGATATATTCAACTTATCTCGGCGGTAGCGACACTATTAACGACGGCCTGGACATTGCCGTGGATGGCGCCGGCGAGGCATACGTCGTCGGCGATACAAACTCAGCGGATTTCCCCACGCTCAACCCGTTCCAAGGCACTTATCTGGGTCGCGGTGATGCCTTCGTTACCGAATTCAGTGCCGCTGGCAACTCGCTCGTGTACTCCACCTACTTGGGCGGCAGCGCCTTTCAGGAAGCCAATGCCATCGCCGTTGACAGTAGCGGGAGTGCGTATGTTACCGGTATTACCAACTCGACGGATTTCCCATTGGTCAATCCTTACCAAGCAACAAACTTAGCCTCGGTCAATAGCACTACAGAAACCGGTTTTGTCGCCAAATTTGGCCCTGCTGGAACGGTTTTGGACTACTCCACGTACTTGGGCGGCAGCAGTGCGACCGTGCCGCGTGCCATCGCAATTGACAAGAACGGCGAAGCCTACATAGCCGGGTTAACAGAATCAACGGATTTTCCGGTAGTGAATCCCTACCAGAGCCAACTTCCGGATAGCACTGCGGCATTCGTCACCAAATTCAATGCCACTGGAAGCGCATTGGACTATTCCACCTACCTGGGCGGAAACGTGTTTGACCAAGCGTTCGGTATCGCGGTGGATAGCGCGGGCGATGCATGGGTCGTTGGGAACACTGCCTCAACGGATTTTCCAACAGCATCCCCTCTGCAAGCCACAAACAAAGCGGCTATCGCCTTCCCGGGCTTGGGAGCCACCGATGCCTTCGTTACCGAATTCAATACTGCAGGCAGTGCACTATTGTTTTCGACTTATCTGGGCGGTAGTGGTTCCTGGGGTCCAACCGCAGAGCATACTCCCATGCCGTTTGACGACTCGGCAAACGCGGTTGCTCTGGACAACGACGGTAACGTCTATGTAGTTGGAACCACGGGCTCCGCGGATTTCTCCACGTATTGTCCCTTCCAAGCAAATAACAAAACAGCTACGACATACGGTACCGCCGACAACGCTTTTGTAACCAAGATTTCGACCGGCTCGTCCGGTCCGATGTCTTGCCCCAGCGCACCTCCGAGCCCCGGCGCCACCGTGAACAGTTCCGGCGGCGGTGGGACCGGTTGGCTATCTATATTGGCTCTGGGGCTTTTGGTGCTACTACGGGTGCGGGAAATCCAAAGTAATCGCTGACTTGCAGACACTGACCGAGTTCAAGCTGACAGGGTAGCCACCTATTCGGAGGCTAATAACACACCGTGTGTGTATTCCGCACGTGACGGCCAGTGATTTCACCACGAGATGGTCGGCCATCATGCATATAGGAGCCTGGCTGAAGTCCGTATCAACAGGAACGATTACTTCCTACTCAGCACCAGGCGGGTTGGTGACAGCCCGCGTTTCTACATATCATGGGAGCGACGGTGACCGCCATGAATGGCGAAAATGCAGGTCTTGCAGCAGCAAAAATCTGCATTTACCGCGATGTTTATGGAATCGCGGTGGAGACCACCGCTCCCACGGGAGCCGCTCCTGCACTCATTTGAACAGTTGCGCGTAGCAGCGCGCGGCGACCTCGACATCAGTCCGTGAGAATAGCCCGCTGATGACCGCCAGCATGTTGGCGCCGGCACTGAGCAATGCAGCGCCGTTGTCCGGAGTGATGCCGCCGATTGCGCAGATGGGCACATTTAATCGTTGACGTGCGCCCTTCAATAAGGAGAGTGGTGCGGATATCGCCTCCGGTTTCGTGGGTGAGGGGAAGAAACTGCCGAAGGCCACGTAATCGGCGCCGGCATGGACTGCAGCCACGGCCCGTTCCAGTGAGTCGTGACAGGATACGCCGATCATGGCGCGTGGACCCAGTTGCACCCGCGCGTCCTGAAGTGACGCATCGTGTTGGCCAAGATGTACGCCATCGGCGCCGATGACGGCAGCAAGTTTCACATCGTCATTGATAATCATCTGCACACCGTGCTCGTGGCACAGTTGCAGCAGCGCCCGGGCTTCATGTTCGCGGCGCGTTTGCTCGTGGGATTTGTCGCGGTATTGCACCAGACGCGCACCGCCGCGGATGGCGGCCTCCACCGCCGGGAGCAGTTTTTCATCGCGCGTAAGGTAGCTGTCGGTAACCGCGTACAAGCCACTCAGCGATCGGCTGTAAGCACTCATGGTTTGATCTGGCGATTCGGAATGACCTGGCCCTTGCCCAGTCGCCAACCATGTTTCAAGGTTTCCCAAGTGTAGTGTTGGGCGATTTCCACCGCTTCGGATGGCGCATGACCTCCGGCGAGCAGTGCAGCGATGGCGGATGCCAAGGTACAACCCGAGCCGTGATATTTCCCTATCAGCCGCGGCCAGGAAAAACTTTTTTGCTTGCTGTCACGGCCGAACAAAATGTTTTGCACATCGGCTGTATCCTCATCAGCGCCCTTGATGAGCACATACCGGCAGCCGCGCGCCAGCAATGCAGCGGCACGCGATTTCGCATTCGCTCCTTCAGGCGCCAGCCGGCGGCTTTCGTATGCATTGGGCGTAACGATGACAGCGAGCGGCAGCAGTGTCTCCAGATACACGCTAATCAGTGCTTCTTCCGTGAGTGCCGCACCGCCACCGGCAATCAGAACCGGATCCAGCACCACGGGGATTCCAACGTGGGCGCGGAGCAGTTGCGCCACGGCTCTACCGATGCCGGCATTTGCCAGCAGCCCCAGTTTGATGGCGGCCACCTGCATGTCCGCCAACACGGCTTCTGCTTGCTGCACAATCAGTTGTGGCTGGATTGCCTCCACTCGCGTGGCATTCACCGTATCTTGCACTGTGATCGCTGATATCACCGGCGCCGGATGCGCACCAAGCACGGTCACCGCTTGTATATCCGCGGCAAGACCGGCGCCGCCCGAGGGGTCGTTGCCGGCGATGATCAGCACCACAGGTGGCCGATTGGAGTCGTGCATGGATAAATTTTAACCCGGACGGGTTCCGCTGTCGGAAGCAGCGTGCGAAAATATGTCTCCTTCGACCGTCAGATCCGCACGAGTCTCGCAACTATGAGCACTGTAGCCCCAGTGGCCGCAAAGACCGCGATGAAAGCCTATATGTGCGTCATCTGCGGGTTTGTCTACGAGGAGGCCAAAGGGCATCCCGAGAGTGGTCTGCCGCCGGGCACCAAGTGGGAGGATGTGCCACTTAACTGGCACTGTCCGGATTGCGGAGCGGGGAAGGAAGATTTCGAAATGATTGAGATATAACAGTTGAGGCGTAAGGGGTTAGGCGTGAGGAGTTAAGAAAAAGAAACATACTTGACACTGAAATAAGCCGCAGTGATTGTACGCCTCACCTTCTTATAACTGTTCCACCTTGTATCCAGCCTTTTCAAAGCGCGCCAACAGACCATCGGGTCCGACCATGTGCAGCGCACCCACCACCACGAAATACTGCCGGCCGCTGCGCAGCAAACGTTCCAATCGCGGCATCCAAGCCCGGTTGCGATCCACAATCAGGAGCTTATAGGCTAGCGGATAGTTTTTGAAATCCTGCTGCATGATTTTTTCCAGTGCCGCCGTATCACCTTTCTCCCACGCCGTGATCATGGCGTGTATTTCCGTCTGGAAATTCTCGGCTTTATTCAGGGATTCCAGCAGCATGTCCTGTTGAACTTTCTTTGGCAGACGCGCCAGCAGCTCGAGCTGGTAGTGGGACGTTTCCAGGCCGATGACTCGTTTATCCATCATCTGTGCCTCATCGGCGAAATGATGATCTACGCCGTCGCTCGCATGGAAGCCCGCTTGGGTCAGTTGCATCTGTAAGACGAGGATGCTGCTCAGCCACGGGCGCAAGCGGTCGAGCCGTGCCATGTCAATCCCGAGCTTCTGCGCACCGGCCGCTACTTGCTGGTAGACCGCAGGCGGCAGCTCCGTGCGCAGTGATTGACCCTTCGGATAGGTGCCCATGCGCAGGGCTTCCTGTTGCACGCTGGCAGGATCCACCATGGTGAGATTGATTTCCTCCACCAGAGCCGTGGAATGTGCGAAATCAGCTTCCATCTCCGGCGGTAGCGGATAATCATCCGGGTTGAGCGCATGGATCGAGCCGACCAGATACAGGCTCTCGTGTCCGCGGCTGATGCGCCACAGGAAATGACGTACAGGGGCAGTTGAGGTGGCCGTGGCGCCCGACGTACTGGCGCTTGGCGAGGTAGTGGCGGCTGGAATAGCGCTGGTTGCAGCATAGGCAGTTGTGGCTGCTGTCGCGCCCAACAAAATCAGCAGAATACGGACGACGTGTTTCATTTTTGAAATCCCATCATTAAAGTCTGTTGAGCAGTGGCACCGCCATATTTTACAAGCTTTGCGCCCATTCAACTTCTGTGTTGATCCGGCCATCCACATGCAAAGTCAGCCAGCGCATGCCCGGCGGACGGGTATCGATGGAAAAACTCTCTGAGCCCGGTAGGAATTGGACGCAGGTGGAAGGCGTCGCCAGAAGTCGTATTCCTTTGCGTTTCGATTCAAAGGCCTGGTGAACATGGCCCCAGAGTATACCGCGCACGTTGTCGAAGCGATCCACAACATCAAAGAATTCACCGGCGTTGTCGAGGGCAATGCGGTCCAGCCAGGTGCTGCCGATGGGTACTGGGTGATGATGCAAGGCAATCAGAATATTGAATTCATGTGCGCGCATCAGTGCGGATTCCAGAAATCTCAATTCTGCTTCGTCGAGGTGGCCGCCAACTTTGCCCGGCGCCAGTGTATTCAGCAACACGATCTGCCAGGCACCGAGCGTGTGCGTACCGCCCACTCGGATGTGTGGGCTCGTGATGGAGCACAAGGGGCCGAGAGCGTCATGATTGCCGGCGATGGCAGCCACTGGCGTATTCAGGGTCCGCAGCATGTCAGACAAGGCGCTATACCCTGCGGGTGACTCATCGTGCACCAGGTCGCCGGTGGCCAATACCAGGTCAGGTATGGGATGCCGGGCCACGGTATCCAGCACACACCGCAAAGATTCCCGTGTATTGACGCCGTAAAGCGTTTTTCCGGATTCCGCGAACAGATGCGTATCGGTAATCTGCAGCAGGTGTACGGGAGTAGAATCAGCGCTCATCGAGCACATACGCGGTGCAAGCCATGTCCAATCGTACCATCTCCATGACCGATCAGCTTTACGAATACCTGTTGAAAGTCTCTCTGCGCGAGCCACCGATTCTCAAGCGCCTGCGGGAGGAAACCGCAAAGCATCCCAAGCACAATATGCAGATCTCGCCGGAGCAGGGCCAGTTCATGCGCCTGCTGGTGAGGTTGATGGGCGCCAGCCGCTGCATCGAGGTGGGAGTATTCACCGGCTACAGCAGCCTGTCGGTGGCACTGGCGCTGCCGGATGAGGGCCGTATCATCGCCTGCGACGTGAGCGAGGAGTTCACAGCCATGGCGCGGCGTTACTGGAAGGAGGCAGGCGTGGAACGCAAGATCGAACTGCGTCTTGCGCCCGCGACGGAGACTCTGGACGCCATGCTCAAGCACGGTGAACAGGGACGCTACGATTTTGCTTTCATAGATGCGGACAAGAGCAATTACCTGAATTACTACGAACGGGTGATCAGGCTGCTGCGCCCCGGTGGAGTCGTGGCGGTGGACAACGTACTGTGGAGCGGCAGTGTCATAGACAAGAAGGACAGTAGCGAAGATACAGTTGTCATCCGAAAGTTCAATGAAATCCTGCATGCGGATCGGCGTATTGAATTAAGTATGGTACCCATCGGCGATGGTTTGACCTTGGCGCGCAAACATCCCTGAATATCGGGATCCGTCAAAATTGTGTGACCATCGACAGCATGGGTGCAGCATTCGTCCGCTATCCCATGCGGAGAGGAATCCGGAAAACCAGGATCACTGAGCGCCGGTATATTTGCCAAACAGCTTTTCCAGCACGTAGCAGAAGAAGAGACTTCCAGCCACGGCGATACCAGCAATCCAGTTCCAGCCCCCGTCGCCCAACGGCAGGATGTGAAGTCCATACAGCAAAGACGCCAGCGCCGCCAGCAAATACAGCGGCCCGGTGTAAAAGCAGTGTCGCCGCCCGCAGCGGCGCGCGTTTACCAGGCATGTTGCGCCGGCAACGCTGAAACCAACGGTCCACAACACCGTACGGGTTACGCCACCGATAAAACCTCCGATGAGAATCAGCAGCCACGGTAGCCAAAACAGCAGCCGCGTCTGGGCTGAGGCCAGCAGATCTCTTTGACTGGGCGTGGCGCCTTCAGTCATGGATGGATTCCGCAGTGTGGCATGCGCTTATTTCACCGGCTCCAGCCAATGATATGTATCCGGCGTACGGCCTTCGAACAAGCCAAAAAATAATTGCTGCATTTTGCGCGTGACCGGCCCCGGTTGACTGCTGCCAATCGGTTTACCATCCACGGAACAAATAGGCGTAATCTCCGCGGCGGTGCCGCACATGAACACTTCATCTGCCAGGTACAGGTATTCGCGCGGCAGCTCCCGCTCCACCACCTCAATGCCCGCATCCCGCGCGAGCCGTATGAGTGAATCGCGTGTGATGCCGTTGAGGATGGCGGCACTCACCGGCGGGGTATGCAATGCGCCGTTGAATACCAGGAACAGATTCTCGCCTGCGCCTTCCGAGAGCAGGCCGTTGCTCGCCAGCGCGATGCCCTCGCCGAAACCCAGCCGTCGCGCCTCGCGGGCGATCAGCTGCCCGGAAAGATAATTTCCGCCGGCCTTGGCGCCGGCGGGGATCGTATTAGGCGCAGGGCGCTGCCAGGACGAAACGCAGGCGTCTATGCCTTTCTCAATCACGTCATTGCCGAGGTAACTGCCCAATTCCCATGCGCCCACGGCCACGTCGGTGGGAGGTTCCGCACTCAGGCTCAAACCCTTGCCTGTGCCGCGGAATGCGATGGGCCGAATGTACGCCTTCTTGAGGTCGTTCACGCGAACCACTTCCCGGCAGGCCGCTACAAGTGTCGCCGAATCGTAGGGCATGGGAATGTCGTAGATTTTCGCCGAGTTGAACAGGCGTTTTATATGATCCGTCAGCCGGAAAATCGCCGCGCCGTTGGGTGTCGGGTAGCTGCGGATGCCTTCAAACACCGACGAGCCGTAATGCAGTGCGTGGGCCATGACATGGGTGGTCGCCTCGGCCCAGGGTTTGATCTTGTCGTTGTGCCAGATATATGCGGGGTATTGGATAGCCACGGGTGTGCCTTTACGAGCTGATGTGTAATGCTGGCGGAACCTGGTTGCCGCCACCGGCGCCGGTATTTTATCCCTTTATAGCCGGCCCATCTTCATGTGCCTCCGGCCCTTGGTTGCGGTCGGCACCGGTATTGGTTACTTTAGTGCCACGAGGCGAACCGTGTGGTTGGCGGTGCAGTGGAGGGTACAAATGGGACTGTCCGATGTTGAAGGGGTATCCATGACGAAACCCGAAGAGCGCAGAAAGTATCCACGCTTGCGCAGGGAGGAGCGCGTCGTACTTCGCTGGGCAGGCAGCGATTTGGAGGATCCAAACAGTACCGTGCTGTATTGCAAATCCGTGGATATCTCGGCCAGAGGTCTCCAGGTTCGTGCCAAGAAGGAATTACATCCCGGCGAGCCAGTGGACGTGGTCATAAATGTAGAAGGCTATGGTGATTCCTTTCACCTTCGCGGCGAGACCCGGTGGTGCCGGCCCGTGAGCGAGGAGGATGCGTATCTCCTGGGCGTCGAGATCACCGATGCCGATGGAAGTGATTTCGCTTCGTGGCGGCGCATATTCAATTGAGGTGTTCCCCGTGATGCAGAAGCAGGAGCAAATCAGGATGTATTCTTCAGCAGTCAGATTGGTATCTCGTGTTGTGCCGCTTGCGGCAGTGGCAGTGCTGGCCGCCTGTGTCGGCTGGCAGCCGGGCAGTGGCACAGTGACCCCAGAGAAGGCCGATACCATGACGCCGCAGGTCAATGCCGCGATTGCGCGCTTCAAGCAGCGCGATCCCAGCATCCAGCGGTTTTTCGATCAGGCCTACGGATACGCCATCTATCCTTCCATCGGCAAGGGCGGCTTCTGGATCGGTGGCGCGCACGGTGACGGTGCGGTTTATCAGCAGGGGCGTCTGGTTGGCGTGACCAGCATTACCCAGATCACGTTTGGTCCGCAGATCGGCGGTCAGGCTTACAGCGAAATCATTTTCTTCCACACACCGACGGCACTGGCGACTTTTGAAGCCGGTAATTTCACGTTCAGCGCGCAGGTTTCGGCGGTCGCGGCCACCGCTGGTGCCGCCAAGAACGCGGCCTGGAACAACGGCATTGCGGTGTTTACCGCGGTCGAGGGCGGACTGATGGCGGAAGCCACTGTCGGCGGCCAGAAGTTCACCTTTACACCGATAAAGCATTAGTGGTCTTGCGGTACGAAAAAGCAAAGCCCCTCACGGGGCTTTGCTTTTCATGGTTTACGCCGCTCGCGCTCAGTAGCGGTAGAAATCCGGCTTGTAGGGGCCGTCCATCTCGAGATTCAGGTACTTGGCCTGTTTGGGCGTGAGTTTGGTGAGATGCGCGTCGAGGCGTCCCAGATGCAGCCGCGCTACCTTCTCATCCAAGTGCTTGGGCAGCACGTACACCTTTTTCTCATATTTGCCACCGTGGGCGAACAATTCGATCTGCGCCAGCACCTGGTTGGTGAAGGAGTTGGACATCACGAAGCTCGGATGTCCGGTGGCGCAGCCGAGGTTCACCAGCCGGCCTTCCGCCAGCACGATGATGCGGTGACCGTCCGGGAAGATCACGTGATCCACCTGCGGCTTGTTATTCTCCCATTTGTATTTGCGCAAGGAAGCGATGTCAATTTCAGAATCGAAGTGGCCGATATTGCAGACAATGGCGTTGTGCTTCATCTTCGCCATGTGATTGTGGGTGATCACATCCAGGTTGCCAGTGGCGGTCACGAAGATGTCGGCCTTATCGCAGGCTTCCTCCATGGTCACGACACGGTAACCTTCCATGGCCGCCTGCAGCGCGCAGATGGGGTCAATTTCAGTGATCCACACGGTCGCGCCGAGGCCGCGCAGCGACTGGGCGCAGCCCTTGCCTACGTCGCCGTAACCGGCGATGAGCGCGATCTTGCCGGCGATCATCACGTCGGTGGCGCGCTTGATGCCGTCCACCAGCGATTCGCGGCAGCCGTAAAGATTGTCGAATTTGGATTTGGTGACTGAGTCGTTGACGTTGATGGCCGGAAACGGCAGGGTGCCGGCCTTCTGCATCTCGTAAAGGCGGTGCACGCCGGTGGTAGTTTCTTCCGTGACACCTTTGATATTTGCAAGAATCCTTGAATAGAAACCGGGCTTGGTTTCAAGCCGCTTCTTAATGGCTTTGTAAAGTGCGGTTTCTTCTTCGTTTGTAGGTTTGGCGATGACCGAGGAATCTTTTTCCGCCTTTGAGCCCAGTATCACCAGCAGCGTGGCGTCGCCGCCATCATCCAGGATCATGTTGGGCGTGCCCCCGTCAGCCCATTCCATGATGCGGTGGGTGAATTCCCAGTATTCGTCCAGGCTTTCGCCCTTGTAGGCAAACACCGGCGTGCCGCCGGCAGCGATGGCTGCGGCCGCATGGTCCTGGGTGGAGTAGATGTTGCAGGAAGCCCAACGGATGTCGGCGCCGAGTGCCTTCAAAGTCTCGATGAGCATGGCCGTCTGGATGGTCATGTGCAGCGAACCGGCAATGCGCGCGCCCTTCAAAGGTTGCTGCTTTTTATATTCCTCGCGCACCGCCATGAGACCGGGCATTTCGGTCTCGGCGATGGCGATCTCCTTGCGGCCCCAGTCGGCGAGGCTGATGTCTTTGACGAAATAACCCTGTTTTGATGGTGCTGCGTGCTGCGTGCTGCGTGCTGCGTTAAGAGTAGTCATCATCATTATCCTTTGGTTATGAACTCGTCTGTTGATGCCGATGTACCGATGCGCGCAATGCACCAATTATATGAGCTGTATGTTCTGCAATTTCCTGCACTTGGTGAAATTCTGAATCATCAATGTATCCAATATCCAATGCAGTATAGAGCTGGGAGCGCACCTCTGCGCAAGAACCCTTGGCAATCACCAGAAATTGATGAAACTCGCGTGAGCCACTGCGTTCAAAGCCTTCTGCAATGTTGGACATAACAGATAC
>JBOIAY010000003.1:0-5943 GCA_050739255.1 Gammaproteobacteria bacterium | reverse complement strand
CAATTCCGCCAACGCCATCGCGCCGCACAAGCGCCCGCTGTCCAGCATGATGCCCACGTTTTTGGAAACGCCGCATGGGCTTGCTATCCTCGGCACGCCCGGCGGCAGCCGCATCATCAGCATGGTGCTGCTGGGCACACTGAATTATTTCAACGGCGGTGACGCTAAAAGCATCGTCAGCATTCCGCGCTATCACATGCAGTATTTGCCTGACGTGGTTTTCTACGAACCCGGCGCCTTCACGCCGGATGAAATCACCGGGCTGGAAAAAATGGGCTACACGCTCAAGGAAACCCGCCCCTACGGCAACATGCAGGCCATCACCTGGGATTACAAAACCGGCAAGGTGAGCGCGGCCGCCGATCCGCGGGATGTCGGTACGGCGGAAGTCAAATAACAGATTCTTCAACCTTATCATCTCTCCCTTTGCGGGAGAGAAAAGGGTGAGGGGTTTCCTATATCCTTCTGATCACCATGATTCCACCCTACACACTCTCCCATAACGCTTCATTGGCGAAGCACAATACCTTCCGCGTGCCGGCGCGAGCTACGTTGCTTGCGGAAATAAACGATCCGCGAGCCCTCCCGGAATTGCTGACACTATCCGAGGTGCGCGACAAACCCTTGCTGGTATTGGGAGATGGCAGCAATGTGCTGTTCACCCGCGATTTCGATGGCGTGGTAATAATCATTGCCACGCGTGGCATTGGAATACTTGAGGATAACGACACGAGTGCCCGGATCCGTGCATCAGCCGGTGAGAACTGGAATGGCTTGGTGCGCTGGACGCTGGCGCAAGGTTTATGCGGGCTGGAAAACCTGTCACTAATCCCCGGCCGGGTGGGTGCTGCGCCCATCCAGAACATTGGCGCCTATGGTGCGGAGCTGGCGGACACACTGGTGAGCGTGGAGGTGTTTGATCGTGACTCGGACAAGCCTATTCGTATGAGCCGCGAACAATGTGGTTTCAGCTACCGTCAAAGCGTATTCAAACAATACCCGGAACGCTGGATTATTACTGGCGTGGAATTGCGTCTGCATCATTCCGCGCCGCTGAAACTGGACTATGCCGGTGTGCGCGAGGAATTGGCCAGCATGGACATCACTCAGCCTACTGCTGCGGACGTATCGGAAGCAGTCTGCCGCCTGCGGCGTCGCAAACTGCCGGACCTGGCCGTCATCGGCAACGCTGGCAGCTTCTTCAAGAACCCGGTGGTCTCATCTGAACAGGCGGCACAACTGCAAAACGAACACCCGGGCCTACCGGTATTCAACGCACCGGACGGCAAAAAACTTAGCGCCGCCTGGCTTGTCGAACAATGCTGCTGGAAAGGTTTCCGTGAAGGCGACGCCGGTGTGTCCGGCAAGCATGCGCTGGTGCTGGTGAATCACGGTCAGGCTACCGGCGAGCAGATCTGGTCGCTGGCGCAGCGTATTCAGGCTTCGGTGCAGAAGAAATTCGGAATCCGACTCGAACCTGAGCCACGGATTCTCTGAGGTAGACGTATGTGGTTGTTCAAGTTCGTGTGCGTAGATAAGACATGACCGCGGGCCAGTCTGGAAAGCGCTCGGAACCAAAGTGGAAATGCTCGCCTTCGAACAAATCCACGCCATGTTTCTTGCGGTCGTCAATCAGAAAATCTCCGCGGCTCAGGTTCTTGTGGTGGGTGAGAATCAGGCGTTTACGAGCGCTCTCGCCCAAATATTTCTGGACCCAGAGTGGTTTGTCTGACCAAGCCGAAGGATTGTTCCACGGAGCGGTGGACAGGATATACGCTTCAAACAAGCCGGCCAATTCCGTGAACGACTCGACGGCGCCGACCATTGGCGCCATTTTGGCGAAGATACCGGGAGTATCGTCCTCGTGTCCTGCATATGTTTTCAGTGTCGGAGGGTATTTTCGCGGTGCCTGACTGAAAATTCACGAGAACGTTGTCCATGTCCATGTAGAGAATTTTTTTCAACGCAACCATCCTCTATTCCCTTGGCGAATAATCACCATAACGCACAAAATACGGGCTATCCAGAAAAAATTGGTTGAAACGCCTAATAACTGACCGCTCTCGACCCGTAGCCGCCGGTCGCGACAGTCAGCTATCGGGACGGCTGGCTACCGGTGAACGCAAGTCATTGTTTGATGCTGGTGAAATGGTGCGCATGGGTTGACGACGCTGATTGCTAATGTATACGATGTATACATGCACCAACCTACAACCTCCGAGGCGATCCTGTCCGCCGCACAGAAGCTGTTTGACCGCCATGGTGCTGGCGCTGTAACAATGCGACGGGTTGCGGAGATCGTCGGCATCACGCCAATGGCGATCTATCGTCATTTCCCAAACCGGGCAGCGCTGCTGAAGCAGATCTCTGGCGACAGCTTCAACGCGCTCGCACACGCTTGGCAAGGCCGTATCCAGAGTCTGGACGTAGTAGACCGTCTCATGGCTCTGCTGGAACCATACCTAGATTACGCGTTGGCACATCCACACCTGTTCGACCATATGTTCTCGGTACGCCGAGACGATGCTCGCCGCTATCCGAAAGACTTTCGCGCAGGCCTGTCGCCCACGTTCAACGTCGCTGTAGAAGCCATTGCCGAAGGGATGCGCAACGGGGTGCTCAAAGAGGACGATCCTTACGCTGTCTGCATGACGATGACGGCGCACCAGCATGGCCTGATAGCGCTCTACCGTGCCGGACGCTTCAGTTACGACGAAAAGCAGTTTCGCAAGTTCTATCTCGAATCCTTGGGGAGACTACTGGATGGCATCAAAGCCTGATTGCGCGGGCTGGCCGACGTGGGTCGCCGCCACTGCACTGTCGCTGGTGTTTTGGTGGTTGGCCACCGGTCTGCATCCGCTTTGGTGGGCTGCATGGCTGGCGCCGATTCCTGTGTTGTGGCTGGCCACCCGCGTGCCAGCACCGCGCGCGGCGGCGGCAGCATTTCTGGCTAGTGCACTGGCCTCGTTCAGTGTGTGGAGCTACTACCACAACGTCATTAAGTTACCCGTGGCAGTGCTGGTGTTCGCCATGACTGCATCGGCGGTCATCTTCACCCTGGCATTGCTGCTATATCGTCGGCTCAACATCATTGGAAGGCCACTGGCGGCGATGATGGCCGTCCCTGTGCTTTGGACCGCGCTGGGCTTCGTCAATGCACAGCTGTCACCCAATGGCACTTGGGGCAATCTCAGCTATTCGCAAATGAATGCGCCGATCCTGATCCAGATTGCCGCATTGACCGGATTGTGGGGCATCGGCTTCCTAGTACTGCTGGTGGCCGCTGGCGTGGCGAGTATGGCAAACCGCAACACGTCATCCTCAATGAGGGTTTGTGTCGCAGGACTCACCGCGGTCGTGATGGTACTTGCGCTCAGCTACGGTGGCTGGCGTTTACATAGTACCAACTTGGAACCTCACGACAGTGTACTCGTCGGCCTAGCGGCAATGGAGACGACGGGAACTTCACCGCAACTCGGTTCGGTGAAGGGTCAAGAACTGTCGCAACGCTATGCTGCCGCGATCAAGAAGCTTGCCTCCGATGGCGCGCAGGTCGTCGTGTTGCCGGAAAAAGTGTGGTCGCTGAACCAAGCTTCGGCTCCTGCGTTGGCTCAGTTGGCACAGCGCCACAGCCTCACTCTCGTTGCCGGGGTGGTGATGCATCGTCACGAGCATGAGTACAACATGGCCTTGGCTCTTGATGGCCACGCTAACGAGTCTTCCGAATACACAAAGCACCATCTGGTAACTGGCTGGGAGCGCGCATTCACGCCTGGCTCGGGCTACACCACGCTGGTGTGGCTTGCGCATACTGGGCTCGCCATCTGCAAGGATATGGATTTTCCAGCCATGGGCCGTTCATATGCCAAGCGCGACGTACGGCTTCTATTGGTGCCGGCGTGGGATTTCGGCACGGATAGCTGGCTACATAGCCGCATGGCTATTCTTCGAGGTGTGGAAAGTGGCTTCGCAATCGCGCGTACCGCACGCGATGGCACCCTCACACTAAGCGACGACCGCGGGCGCGTGCTGGCGGAAACGCCCAGCAATCTGGGTGCCGATGCGGTCTTGCTGGGCACGTTGCCGCTGCGCAGGGACCGCACCCTATACGCGCGCTGGGGCAATTGGTTTGCGTGGTTGGATCTTGCCGGCCTCCTTGTGCTGTTGGGGCTGGCATTGCGCCCTGCGCGGCTGTAAGGGTCGACAAACCGTTTTTGCCAAGGGCGCGAACGGCAGCTTTTGGGTTACCAGAACTAGGGTGCAACCGGCAGGTGTTGGCCGGCCTCGGCCCTTCGCGACGATGATCTGACTGCAGTAATTGCGAACGCGCGCTGATTACCGACTACCGGAACTCCTGACTTCACTGACGGGTCCGCGGAGCGCATCCCCAATCAACCGAATTTGCCGGAGTTTCAACCTCACGGGAGGAACTCATATTCAACCACTTTTGCCGGAAAGCCAAAATATGTTTACAGTGCGTTGAAAATCCCGCCGATGAGCA
Organism: Gammaproteobacteria bacterium; assembly: GCA_050739255.1. GTDB lineage: Bacteria > Pseudomonadota > Gammaproteobacteria > Natronospirales > REEB76 > REEB76. The sequence goes on along the minus strand of JBOIAY010000003.1, from coordinate 1,442 downwards.
TATTGGCAACGCCGAATCCGGCGCCCATCCCCAGACCGCTGGTCACATTGCCCCAGAAGCCGCCGCCGCGCGGGGCCATCTGGCTGCCCCAGCCGCGTGCCTGCATGGTGGGGTTGGGGTGGGTGTCGAGCTGTTGTTCCAAGTTGTGCATATGTTCGGCCATTTGGTTGACCATGGCCACAAGCTGTTGGTTCTGGGACTGCACGTTGATGGCGATTTGTTTGAGGTCCAGCAGCCATTCCTTGCCGGTCGCAGCGTCAGGTGCGTGTGTGTTTAGCGTCTGGCCAAGCGTCTGGAACTGTTGTGCCAATGCCTGAGTTTGCTGTTCGATCTGGGCAATCTGATTCGTGGCGTCGGTGTATTGCATGACGGACTCCGTAGGTTGAATTGGAAAGCTGCATTTTAGCCCCGAGAAGCATGCAACTGATCAGTTGTTGGCGAATTCCAAACAGATAAACAGGGAACGGCCTGCGGCGTTATAACCAGACGCGGCCTGATAGTGCGTGTCCAACAGGTTTTCCAGACTGCCGCTGATGGCGAAACCGTGGCTGAGTTGCTGTCGCACAGTCACGCCAGCGAGTAGGTAGCCGGCATCGGTAACCGGCGCGCCGGTGTTGAAATCCAGATCGTTGCGCGGACCGGTGGCGATGAGGTGCACGCCGAAGCCGGTGGAGTCATTGTGCCAGTCGAGCGCGGTGGTAAGGGTGCGTTCCGAGCGGCGCAGCAACAATGAATTCGTATCCACATCTTCCGGTTGCTGGAAGATCAGATTGGCGCGCCAAGACCACGACGACTGCAGCACCAACACGTACCCAAGTTCCAGACCGCGCACGCGGGTGCGATCAATGTTCTGGTTCTCGCCATTCAGGTTGCTGGGCGTCACCACAAACTCGATAAGATTGTCGAGTTTGTTCTGGAACGCGCTCAGGGTAAGGCTTTGCGCGTCGCTGATTTTCTGGCGCAGGCCCACTTCCAGGTTCTGGGAGGTTTCCGGCTGCAAGTCCGGATTACCGCCGAAGCCGAAGCGTTCATTGGCACTCGGCGCACGGAAGCCGGTACCGGCGCCCGCCGTCAGGCGTGTATTGGCCGTGAGGTCATAACCGTAATCGGTGTTCCAGGTGACGTGGTTGCCAAACGCCTGATCGTGCGTGTCGCGTGCCGCCAGAACCAGATGGTTTTTGCCGAGACTGAGGTTGTCCTCCAGGTACAGCGCGTTGATGCGGTCAGGCTGATCAAACCCAAGGCCGAAAGATTGTGAGCTGGCATGTTGTGCCTCGGAATACAGGCCGGCGGTGAGCAACTGATACTCACCCAGGGCGATGTCGTTTTGCCAATCAATCGTGTTGCGCTGGGTGCGCACGAAATCCGGACTTTGCTGCGGATTGAATGGGTCCGGCTGCAGTTGATCCACTTCATCCAGCATGTGGCTCAGGTTCAGGTTG
>JBOIAY010000002.1:0-10318 GCA_050739255.1 Gammaproteobacteria bacterium | reverse complement strand
CCACGCCTCGCGAGTCCTTGCCCATCCCGATCGGCGTAACAGGTGGTACGGGCTTGAGTGCGGTGCCGCGCCCGAACGTGAGCTTGACGTGGCCGGCGAAGCCGCCGCAGCTGAAGCACCAGCCGTCACCGACGCCATACCACGCCATTCCCCACTTCACGGCACGCTTCAAGTCCGGCAGCGTCTTGGCCGCCAAAGCATCGACGCGTTCAGCGATGCCGCGTTGCGGCTGCGTCAGGCTGCGGAGGTAGGCAAAAACCGGCTCGTCCCCGTCCTTGGCCTTCGCGGGGCTTGCCCTGCCGGTCATGGCGGCCGGCAGCGTCCAGGCGACGACTTGCGCGGCCGTGCGCTTGACGGGTTTGCGCGCCTTCGACTTCGCCTTGGCGACCGGGCAGGCAACTGGTTTACCAGCCGCCTTGCCGCTTTCCCTCTTGACGACAATTGTACGTGCCATTTTTAGGCCTCCAATCGCAGCATCCTGTGGACCCACTTATTTCATCGAGTTCACATGCGCCACAAACTGATCGATGGCGATCTCGGTGCCCTGCTGCCAACCCGACGCTTTATTTTTCTCAAAGTCAGCTTCATCCCGATGCAGCGCCGTGAACACGTAGCGAGTTCCGGTTCCTACGGTTTCCATCGTGACGATCGCGGTAATCGGAATGTCATCGAAGACTGCCGGACGATAGCCAGGAAACAGCATGGACGTCCAGACCAGTCGCTCCATCGGAATGACGTCCAGGAAACAGCCAAGGTTGGGAAATTCCCGGCCGTCTGGCAATGCTATGTCGATGCTGAAGATGCCGCCCGGCCGCACGTCCAGTTCGCAAGCCGCAACTGAACCATACGGCTTGGGCATGTACCACTCCTTGAGATGTTCCGGTTTTGTCAACGCTTCCCAGACGAGATGTCTGGGGGCGTCGATGAACCGTTCGAGTGAGAAATCAAGCTTCGGATTGATCGTGAAGGGCTTGCTCATGATTTTGATTCCTTTGCCTTGAGTTGTTTGATGTATTCATCGAACCGGTCCAGTCGGGCTTCCCACAGCTGACGGCGCTCGGTCAGCCAGTTTTCCACGACCGTGAATCTTTCTGGTGTGATCTCATACGTCCGCACCCGTCCTCGCTTCTTCGACTTCACCAGGCGGCTGCGTTCGAGTACCGACAGGTGCTGCACGAACGAGGGGAGTCTCATGTCGAACGATGCTGCCAACTCGCCGACTGTGGCTGGTCCCCCAGACAGTTGCTCCAGGACCTTCCGCCGAGTCGAATTCGACAAGGCATGAAAAACATCGTCGGCGACTGCGGATTGCGCCATTTCAACACCAGTCGATGGGTCGGGTTGACCCTACCTTCCCGAGAGACTATATCGCCGGACAATACTAAGGTCAATACCTAAGTATTGTTTGTCAAGTCGAAAGATGATCGAGGCAGTGTGGAAAATCGAGACCCCCGGACGCACGCCTGCTTCGCCAGCGCGTTCGTATCATTCACTGACCCGGGCTGGCTGAAAGCCGCCGGGCCTCCACTGTGGGCGCGGTTCGATGCACAGGTATCCACTTTTTCCTGGGAACTCTCCCGGCGAAGACGGCTCTTCCTCGATCTGATTGAAACGCCGCAAAGCTGCCGGTCACCAACTTCCGCCTCGGGTCGATTGCCGCCTGATAGCACTAGAAGAAACAGACGTTCACTACGTTTCAAGCCCTCCCCTCCGCGTTGAATCGTGAACCGCAAGAAGGCGCCCAGCGGCAAGTCCACATTCCAGCCGTCAGCAACGGTGCAGAATGGGAGCGTTACAGGCCTTCGAAAGATACTGGCGGCCCACACTCCTGGCTTGTGGGGTCGGCTGACCGTTTATCGTGGCTTCCTACCCACTCGTCGGACGCTTGAATCGGTCCCATTCACAGGCTTATTCGCGAGCCCGCGACAGGCGCTGCCTCACCCGAATATCAGGCTGAAAACCCAAGTAGTTTGCACTCAAACAATGCTTGGACACCTGCGATCACAGATCATATAAAGGCACTACTTTGACACGTTATGTAATATCTGCAAATCAGGGAGCTTGCCATGTTCAATTTCCATGGAACGAAACACGAGAAACAACGGGATCGTACAGGTATGTGCATCACAGGCAAGGACTGCGCGCCTGGCACCGAGCTCTCGTTTGATCCGGGGCTGATTAAACAGCTGAAGAAAGATCATCAGGCACAGATGCAGCTTGCCGCCGTCATTCTCATGTCCGCGCGGGAGGCCAAATTCGACAGAACCAAGGCAGCACTGAGCCAGTTCCGACGCCATTTGCAGGCGCATCTCATCAGTGAGGACCTGCATCTCTACGCCTACCTGGCTTATTGCCTCAAGGGCGTTGCCGAACGGATGCCCGTGATGACCGATGTACGCAGTGAGATGGCCGCTATCGGTCGCAGAGTCATGCGCTTCGTGCAGCGTTACGACGAAGCTGGCGTAGAGCCCGGGAATGCAAAAGAATTTCTGGATGGATTTGGTGCGCTATTCAAACTGCTCGCAAAGCGCAATGAGTACGAAGAGGTCTCTCTCTTTCCAAAGTATCTTCACCCGAGCGCGCTGAAAACCAGCCAAATGACGCCGAATTCAAACTAAAGCTGACCGGTCAGCGGCCAGAAGAAACATTGGCAGCATCAGTGAAAGTCTGCAATTACCGGGGTGTGGTCCGACGGCCGTTCCCAACCGCGGGGTTCCTTGTCAATGCGTACCGCTGTTGCCCGTTCGGAGAGTGCCGGCGATAACAGGATGTGGTCTATGCGCAAGCCGAAATTGCGCTGAAAACCGGCGGTGCGATAATCCCACCAGCTGTAATAACCGCCGCCCCGCTCGAATTGCCGGAAGCTGTCTTTCAAGCCCAGCGTTAGCATCCCGCGGAAAGCCTCGCGTTCCGGTGCGCTCACCAGCACCTGGCCTTTCCATGCTTCGGGGTCGTGCACATCACGGTCTTCCGGCGCGATGTTGAAATCTCCCAGCACCACGAGCTGTGTTTGTTCACTCAGTAACTCCTTGAGCCAGCGATCTAGCGCCTTGAGCCATTTCAGTTTGTATTGGTATTTATCCGAATCCAGGCTCTGGCCGTTGGGTACGTACAGATTGAGGATGCACAGGTCGCCCATGTTCGCGGCCAGTACGCGCTTTTGTGCATCGTCGAAATCCGGCAAGGCTGTTGCCATCACTGAGAGAGGAGAGCGTGAAAGCAGGGCCACACCGTTGTACGTGGGCTGGCCGGAAAACGCCACTTGGTAGCCGGTACGCTGAAATTCAACGACCGGAAAATTCCGGTCCTCGGTTTTGGTTTCCTGCAATGCCAACACGTCCGGTTGCTCGCTTGCCAGCCATCGGAGCACGTGCGGCAGGCGGACGCGGAGACTGTTCACGTTCCAGGTCGCTATTTTCATGATTGAGTTGTTCTCTCAAGAACCTTCCCTGGTGCACCGGCCAGCCCAGCCATCCATGGCTGTGCGTTCGGCGGCGCGAAGCAGTGCTTCGCGTGTTTCCGCCTCACCCAGGTAGCGATTTTCATGCGTGCTCTATCCAACCGCTTTTCCCCTTCGTGGGAGTAAGGTAGGGATGAGGGGGAATTATCTTTATTTTTCATCTTTGCTGAGTTTGTTTCACCCTCACCCCGACCCTCTCCCAACCAGGGAGAGGGAGATAAAGATATTACGCCGCAATGCCATTGATTCTCAGGAAGGCATCCAGGGTAGGTTCGCGGCCACGGAATTCAACGAATAACTCCATGGCCTTGCGGCTGCCACCTTGTCCCAGGATGGTGTCCATGAAACGCCGGCCGGTGGCGCGGTTGAAGATGCCGGTTTCCTCGAAGGCGGCGTAGGCATCCGCCGCCAGCACCTCGGCCCACAGATAGCTGTAATAGCCTGCTGCATAGCCGCCAGCGAAAATATGCGAAAAACCGTGTGCGAAACGGTTCCAGTCCGGCATCGGCACCACACTCACCTCGCGGCGTATCCGCGCGAGTGTGTCCCCAACGAAATCCTTATCCATGTTGGCGCTTGCATTGAGGTGCAAGCTGAAATCAAACAGGCTGAATTCCAGTTGCCGCAGCATGAACAGCGCGGTATGGAAATGCCGCGCGGCCAGCAGTTTTTGGTATAGCACATCTGGCAACGGTTCGCCGGTCTGGTAATGACCGCTCACCAGCGCCAACCCCTCGCGGGTCCAGGCGAAGTTTTCGTGGAACTGGCTCGGCAACTCCACCGCATCCCAGGCCACACCATTGACGCCGGCCACCGACGGGTAATCCACTTGTGTCAGCAGATGATGCAAGCAATGGCCGAATTCATGGAACAGGGTCACCACGTCGTCGTGGCTGAGGAGCGAATGCGTATCGCCCATCGGCGGCGGAAAATTACAGGTGAGATAGGCTGCCGGTATCTGTACGCCTCGCGCGGTGCGCCGGCGGCTCAAGGCATCATCCATCCAGGCGCCGCTGCGTTTGCCTTTGCGGGTGAACAGATCCAGATACAACCGGCCGCGCGGCGCGCCGGATTCGTCACGGATTTCGTAGAGCTTCACGTCTGGATGCCAGACATCGGCGTCACCGACTTCCACGAAACTTATGCCATACAGCTTCTGCATGACCGCGAACAGACCGTTACGCACCCGTTCCACGGGGAAATACGGCCGCAGGACTTCATTGGAAATGGCAAAATGTTCCTCACGCAATTTTTCCGCGTAATAGCTCATGTCCCAGGTGGCGAGCCGTGCCAAGCCGTCCCGCTGGCGGGCGTACTCCTGTAATTCCGCGAATTCGTGCTGGCCGGCTGGCCGGCAACGGCGCACCAGATCTTCGAGGAAGGCAGTCACCTCTTCGGGTGTACGCACCATCTTGCTGGCGAGGGAATATTCGGCAAAATTTCTGAAGCCTGTCAACAAGGCTGCTTCATGACGCAGCCGTAATATGTCGCGCATGATTTCTGTATTGTCCCAACGGCCGGCGTTCGGACCCTGATTGGAGGCGCGTGTGACGTAGGCGTGATACAGCTCCTCTCGCAAGTTCCTGTCATCCGCATACGTGATGACGGCTGAGTAGCTGGGATAATCCAGCGTGAATATCCAACCGTTCAGTTGACGCGATTGCGCTTCGTGGCGGGCGCGTGTCGATGCGGTTTCGGGAATGCCGCGGATTGTTTTCTCATCCACGACATGCCTGAACCAGCCCTGGGTCGCGTCGAGCAGGTTTTCTTCGAACTTCGCTTCGGTCTGCGAAAGCTGTTGCATGATGTCGCGGAAGCGCCGTTTTTCCCCCGGCGCCAGATCCACGCCGGCGAGACGGAAATCCCGCAAGGCGTCTTCAATGAGCTTGCGCTGGGCAGGTGTGTAGGCCGGCCATTCGGTACCGGCTTTCAAGGCGGCGTAACCGTGCTGCAAGGCTTCGTTCTGACCCAGTTCCGTATCGTATTCGCTCAGTTTTGGCAGACACGCGTTGTAGGCTGCGCGGATATCTGGTGCATTCATCACCGCGTTCAGATGCGCGGCTGGCGACCAGGCACGATGCAGGTGTTGGTCCAGGGTTTCCAACGGTTCGACGAAGGAGTTCCAAGTGGGTTTGCCGCCATGCGCGGCGATTTCAACAACGGCCGAACGGTTTTGGGCAAGCACCGTATCTACGGCCGGCTCAATATGTTCAGCGCGAATGCGGGAAAACGAGGGCAAGCCGTCATACGACAGCAGCGGGTTGGTATTCATGGGAAATCCAGATAGCGCTGTTCAGGAAAATGTTATCACGGTATCCGATTCCAGGGTGGGTTGTTGCTAAGTATGCTTTAATAACCGTCGTCCCTATACAAGATCGTGTTGAAGTGGCAATTCACACATTCGAATCATTCACGCCCATGTTAGGCGAACGGGTATATGTGCACGATACCGCTCAGGTCATCGGCCAGGTGTCACTGGGAGATGATGTTTCCCTGTGGCCGTTCACAGTGGCGCGCGGCGATGTGAACAGCATCATCATCGGCGCGCGCAGCAACATCCAGGATCAGAGCGTGCTGCACGTGACCCATGACGGGCCGTACAGTCCCGGAGGATTTTCGCTGGTCATTGGCGAGGACGTGACTGTGGGGCATAAATGCCTGCTGCACGCCTGCAGCATCGGCGACCGCTGCCTCATCGGCATGGGCACCATCGTCATGGACGGGGCGGTAATTGAATCGGATGTATTGCTGGGCGCCGGCAGTCTGGTGAGTCCCGGCAAGCGGTTGGAGTCCGGCCAACTATACCGTGACAATCCGGCACGGAAAATTCGGCCGTTGACGTCGAAAGAACTGGAAATGCTGCGTTATTCGGCGGCCCATTACGTGCGCCTCAAGAACCGGTATCGGGGTTCATAAGCCCGTTTGGTGAAAAAGTGTCCAAATGCGGGATGACGGTTGGCACGTTTTTAGGCACGTCATTTGCTTGTGGCCGGCATTTATCGATGCTTTCAGCACAGTTTGTTATTTAGTCCGCTTGATTGATGCAAATAGCGGCATGATCATAGACGATTTTAATGTGTAATGGTCCTACTCTGGACAATTCCAGCCTATGGTCTATACCTATGCACGGCGGCCAAGCACCAGTTTTGGGTGCCCCGGGTGCCTTAGGCACCCCGCCTCTGGCCTTCCTCTGGTGCCGTTTGGCAAACCCTTCGGTAACACAAGAATGGAGGTTGTTATGAATAACAGATTGGTAATTTCGTCCACCATCGGCTTCATGTGTATAGGCTTGGTTGCATGGATGGCGGATCTCTCGCCCACCACATGGGTCGCCGGGCCCAACATGCACGCCACGTTGATGGCCTTCACACTCGGCACCGTGATACTCGGTGTCATCGCCATCCTGAGCTTCTTTCACGGCCGCACACTGGATGCCATTATCTTTTTTGGTGCCGCAGGCTACTTCTTTACCGTTCGGCATACTGGTATGGGCCATATGGGCATGATGGGAGATTCGATGGGCACCTTCGGGTGGTTCTACCTCATCTGGGCGGTGTTCTTTTTCTACGTGTGGCTGGGATCCTTCAAGGCAGGCTGGGCACGTTCCCTGTTCCTGCTGACCGCGTGGCTCGCAATCCTAGCCTTCTGCCTCTCGTCTTGGATCGGCTGGCACGGGTTCGATTACATCGGCGGCTACATAGGGTTGTTCGCTGGTTTGGTCGCGGCGTACATCTCCGCCGCCGAGATCATCAACCACGGTTGCGGCAAGGCGTGTCTGCCGACTGGTAGTAAAGACGCTCCCTGAGCGTTGACTGTTGATCAAAAGGAACTTGGAACGGGGCGGGGCAACCCGCCCTGTTTTTGATCAAGCGATTATCATTAAAACATGGTTATCTTTACCATCGGCCATTCAACTCATCCTCTTGATGCGTTCATCGGGCTTCTGACTGAGAACAGCGTGCAGCAGCTTATTGATGTACGCACCATACCGCGCTCGCGTCACAATCCGCAGTTCAATGCCGATTCCCTACCGAAATCGCTGCATCAAGCCGGCATCAGGTATGCGCATCTGGGTGAACTGGGCGGCCTGCGCAAGACCCGCAAGGATTCACCCAATATAGGTTGGCGCAACGTGAGTTTTCGTGGCTACGCGGATTACATGCTCACGCCTGGATTTGAGAATGGTTTGAGTGAATTGGTCGCAGTGGCCAATGAAGACAGTGTCGCAATCATGTGCGCCGAAACCGTACCCTGGCGCTGTCACCGCTCGCTGATTGCCGATGCCTTGACTGTTCGCGGCATCGAGGTGCGTCACATCATGGGGCCGGGCAAATGGCAGCTCCACAAGCTCACGCCGTTTGCACAGGTGGACGGCACGCACATTACCTACCCTTTTGCGCTGGAAAGCGGTTCTTAACCGCAGAGGAAAAAGGCGTGGGCATTCAGCCTGACGTAAGCGCCGTGGGTGTGGCCGCACGGCGAAGAGGGTTATGGAAAATCGCTTGGGCCATCGTTTTTAACCCAGGTTTTGGCTAAAATGACGCGCTTTTTTACAGCCCCCCCGACAAGGGGGTTTCATTATTTCATTATCAGGAATTCACGGAGATTCAAGAATCATGAAACCGCAATTCAAGTTTTTGATCGTGATGATTGGTTTGGGAATGGCGGCTGCATCGCTCGTGGCGCAGGCGCAAGATCAGGATCAGAATTTCGACAGCCGCTGGTACATCACGCCGCAGTACAGCTATGTGTGGCCGGACAGCAAGGAAAACACCAACAACGGCGGTGGCTGGCAACTCGACTTTGGCAAACCGATCAGCGAGGACTGGAACCTGGAATTCGGCGTTATTGATTACAAGCTGAACGGCAAAAGTGGCTTCCCCGGTTCGTTCCATCAAACCGAGTATGGCGTCAACGGTCTCTGGTTTTTCAATGATCGCCCGAAAGCCTTCTCACCTTTTCTGCTGCTGGGCGCAGGCTTTAATCACCAAAATGAGAGCAGTACGGTTCCCGGCAGTCCGGGTGGTTGTACTCCTGCCCCGGTCATAACCTGCACGATTGGTTCGGGTCCAATCTCAAGCACAAGCAGTGAGACGCAAACTTACGGCACACTCGGCCTCGGCTTTCTGACCTCCCCGTGGAGTTGGGGCGGCGCCATCCGTTTCAGCGTGCAGGAGCTGCACACCCTCGGCAACGGCAATTTCAATGACGTGATTGCCAGCATCGGTCTGCAGATCCCCTTGGGTTCCGCCGCCGCTCAGGCGCCTGCTCCGGCTCCCGAATCGCAGCCGGCTCCAGCGCCCGCACCGGCTCCGGCTCCGATGCCTCCGCCCGCTCCCGCGCAACCGGCTCCGATGCCTGTTCCGGCTCCGCAAAAGATCATCGCACTGCCTGGTGTGGAATTCGCCACCAACTCCGCGCGTCTGTTGCCGGCGTCGAAAACGACACTGGACGACGCGACGCAGACGCTGCAGAGCAATCCCGGCATTGACGCGGAAGTGGCTGGCTACACCAGCAGCACCGGCAAAGCCGCATATAACCTGAAGCTCTCACAGCTTCGTGCTGATGTGGTGATGAAATACCTGGTGGATCATGGCATTGATGTCAGCCGCCTCACGGCCAAAGGATACGGCGAAGCCGATCCCATCGCCTCCAACAAGACCAAGGCAGGCCGTGCCAAGAACCGCCGTGTGGAACTGCGCGTCACCAACCAATAAGCATCTTGTTCATGTGATTGAAAACGCCCCGCCTATGTGGGGCGTTTTTATAGTGAGTCTGGTGTGGTGCATCGTAAATACTTGTTTCCGGATTTGCCAGTGCTAATCTAAGCTGCCCGGTTACCTATTGACTCCAAATTTCTGGAGCAAGTCTTCCATAGCAGAATTGGAGAAACGATGATGCCACTGAAAATACTTGGAATTGCCGGCAGCCTGCGCAAAGGCTCTTACAACAAGCTGGTCTTGAAAGCGGCTATCGAATTGAAACCTGTGGACATGGGGATCGAAGCATTCGATATCGCGCCGATCCCGGTGTACAACGAGGATGTGCGCGAGAAAGGCTTTCCGCCGGTGGTGGAGCAATTTCGTGACACGATCCGCAAGGCGGATGCGTTGCTGATCGTGACGCCGGAATACAATTATTCCGTGCCAGGCGTACTCAAGAATGCCATTGACTGGGCCTCACGTCCGCCGGACCAGCCCTTCAACGACAAACCCGTGGCCATCATGGGGGCGTCCGGCAGCCTGCTTGGCACCGCGCGTGCCCAGTACGATCTGCGGCGCAGTTGCGTATTTCTCAACATGCACCCCATCAACAAGCCGGAAGTGATGATCGCCATGGCGCACAACAAATTCGATGCCAGCGGCCGGCTCACGGACGAAACGGCGCGCAAGTTGATCGCGGAACTGCTGGTGAATCTGGCTGCATGGACACGCCGTCTCAGCGTAACGAAGTAAACATTCGGTGATGACATCCTGCATCAGATACCCTCTCTGCCAGCTGATACTTGTCATGCACGGATTGTGTGGATGCCGGGCCGGAAAAGAAAGGACAGATTAAAATCCACGAGGTCATGTGCCCCGTGAACAAAAGTTTTGTTATGGCGGCGACCGTCGTTGTTGAGTCTGAATGCTGTTTATTCTCTTGCGGTCACGCTGTGTGCTCTGCGGGCACCGGAGTGACCACGGAGTTATGCTCGTGATGATCAGCGTTCAGCTTGCGTATAAGCGGTAGCATCGCGAGGGCGATCACCGTGCAGATGATACCTGCCACGCCAAGTGCATTGAATAGTTTGGTGTAGATCGGCATCATCTGGACCGGTTCGGTAATGTTCGATGGCACGCTGGCGAAGTTGGCGAC
>JBOIAY010000001.1:0-8656 GCA_050739255.1 Gammaproteobacteria bacterium | reverse complement strand
ATTTTCGGACTGGTCATGGGCATGAGCCACCAGTTCCAGTACGCCCCCGTCCACGCCCACATCAACCTGCTGGGCTGGGCTTCACTGGGTCTTGCAGGCGTCATTTACTGGCTGTGCCCCCGGGCTGGTGGTCACTGGCTGGGCCTGGTGCATTTCTGGTTGCATAACATCGGGCTGCCGATTTTCGTTGTGGGTCTGTTTTTTCTCCAGGCCGGCCATCCAGCGGCCCAGCCCGTGGTGGCGATTGGTGCGACGATAGCGGTCATCGGTATCGTGTTTTTCACCCTTAACGTGTTCGTGAACCTGAAAAAAGCCTGAAAAACACGGGGCGGTCCAGTAGTCCGGACCGCCCCGTGTGCGTTATCCTAGTCCGGACAAACCCCATTACCGCCGCCCGGCGGAACCGTATTTCAATCCCAGGAGAATTCCATTATGCGTTACGGATTTATCGCTGCCGGCGTGCTGGCAGCCAGTGTATTTGCGATGACCTCGGTGCAGGCGGCGGAAGTGCCGCGCATCGGTGTAGTGAATCTGCAGGAAGTCATCGGCAAGTCCCAAGCGGGCAAGGACGCCAATATACAGTTGCAGGGAATCATGCAAAAACTGCAGGGCGAGGCGAAGGACAAGCAAGATAAAATGCAGGTGCTGAAAGATCAATTCGACAAGGCCGACAGTAAATCGGCTGGCTATGCGAACCTGCAGAAAAATTATCAGAACAGCCAGAGCGATCTGCAGCAGTTCGTGATGATGGGGCGACAGGATTTGGAGCAACGCCGCCAGGAATTGCTGCAGCCCATCGAGCAGGAGTTGAGCAAGGTAATTGATGCGTATGGCAAGGAGCATCACTACGACATCATCCTGAGCCAGGGCGCCGGCGCGGTGTTTGCGACCACCAAATATGACGTCACCAAGGGCGTGACAGCGGCGCTGGATGCGGATTGGGCAAAACTACAGAAGGCCCAGGCTGCCCAGAATAGCCAGAACACCTCAAATACACCGAAGAAACCGCCCGGCAGCGGGCAGTAAGAATTACCCCCTCGCTCTAACTCTCTCCCCATTTTCGGGGGAGAGAAATCGAGGAGTGCTTTCGGTGCGGATATTTTATTACCCATCATCCATGCTTGTTCCACAAGGGGAGAAAGGGTAAGGAGTGCTTTCGGCGTGAACCAGGCCGTAAGAATTACCCCCTCACTCTAATCTCTCCCACTGGAAAGGGGGAGAGAGGACAAGGAATGCCTTCGGCATTATCAATATGATTGACCTGCGCAGCGATACCGTTACCAAGCCGACACGTGATATGCGCGCCGCCATGGCGGCAGCGGAGGTCGGCGACGATGTGTTCGGCGACGATCCGACTGTCAATCATTTGCAGGAATATCTGGCGGAAATGACCGGCCATGAGGCTGGTCTGTTCTTTCCCAGCGGTACGCAATCGAATCTCGCGGCGCTCATGGCCCACTGCGTGCGCGGCGAAGAATTCATCATCGGTAGCCTCGGCCACAGCTTCAAATACGAAGCCGGCGGCGCAGCGGTGCTCGGCAGTCTGTGGCCTTGTCCGATCGTATATGAGCCGGATGGCACACTGGATCTAAAAAAAGTCGCGGCTGCCATCAAACCGGACGACGTGCATTTCGCCCACACACGCCTTTTGGTGTTGGAGAATACCCAGAATGGCCGCGTGCTGCCGCTCCCTTACATCAAGGCTGCCACGGATTCCGTCCGCAAACACGGATTGAACATTCATCTGGACGGCGCGCGCGTGTTCAACGCCGCGGTGAAACTTGGTGCGCGGGTGAAAGACATCACTAGGCATTTCAATACTGTGTCCATCTGTCTGTCGAAAGGCCTTGGCTGTCCGGTGGGTACGGTGCTGGTGGGCTCGAAAGAGTTGATTGCCAAGGCGCATCGTGCCAGAAAGATATTGGGCGGCGGCATGCGCCAGGCCGGTATCCTGGCCGCCGCGGGTTTGTACGCGCTGGAACACAATGTCGATAGGCTGACGGAAGATCACGCCAATGCCGTGAAACTCGCCGAAGGCCTGGCGCAGATAAAGCAGATCAGAATTGATCCCGCCATTGTTCAGACCAACATGGTTTTTGCGAACATCGAGCCGGAGCATGTGGAACCCCTCGCTGTTCATCTGAAAAACGCTGGAATTCTGATTCTGCCCAACGCGAATCTGCGCCTCGTCACGCATCTGGATATCCAGGCGAGCGATATACCGAAAATAATTTCAGCGTTCGGTTCGTATTTTTCGCGGTCTGCGCGCACGGCATGATTCCCTCGTTTGCTGTCGGCGATCAAATATTCAAGCCTGCGCGTATCTTCTGCATCGGCCGCAATTATGCGGAGCATGCGAAGGAAATGGGGGCAGCGAAACCGACGGAGCCTGTGGTGTTCATGAAGCCGGTCACCAGCCTGGTGCCGGAAGGACAGCCGCTGGTGTTGCCCAAAGGACAGGGCAGTGTGCATCACGAAATGGAGCTGGTGGCGGCTGTCGGCCGCGCCGGAAAGAATATTGAAGCCGCGGCAGCACTCGAGCATGTGGCGGGCGTGGCGCTGGGTATTGATCTCACTTTGCGTGATTTGCAGAGCCACTTGAAGCAAACCGGCCAGCCCTGGGAGCTTTCAAAATCCTTTGACGGCAGCGCGGTGATTGGAAAGTTTGTTCCGTGTACGGCGCTGGGTGATATTCGGAACATCGAGATGCGCTGTAGCGTAAACGGCACGCTGCGTCAGCAGGGCAATACCCGCGACATGCAGTTTCCGGTGGCGGAAATCATCGCCTTCCTGAGCCGTCATTGGCGCTTGCTGCCGGGCGATCTAATTTTCACCGGCACACCGGCAGGCGTGGGTTCGTTGGTACCGGGTGACCGCATTGAAATCAGCAGTCCGCAAATCGGCGGTTTTTTCTGGAACGCGGCCTGAGGAACTCAGCCGATATTGGTTTCCAGACTCTCTCCAAGTGCCGGCGCGAGGTGTTTCTGGCGCCGCTTCTGCCAGACATAAATCGGGATTCCGGCCAGCAGTAAAAGCGTGCCCCAGTAAAGCGAATTGCGGCCTGTGCCGGCCGCCGCCCACAGTGCGAAGGCAAATGCGGCACAGGCCAGTACCAAGTTGCGCACCGCATGTTTACCTACAGTTTTCTGGCTGCGGCTCAGGACGATTTCCGCCATGGCGCAGAACATGTAAGGTACAAGCACGAAGAAGGTGGTGAGCAGGACCAAGATGTTGAACATCCCGACCAAGCCTTCGCTGTAGTTCATCAGTATCAGAAGCGTCGCCAGTACGCTGGAAATCAGCATGCCGACCGCCGGCGAACCGTGGTATGTTCCGCGCGCGAACAGTTTCGGGAACAGGCCATCCTCGGCCACCGCTTTGGGGAACTGTCCTTGCATGAGCAGCCAGCCGTTAAGCGCACCAAAGCAGGAAATCATGGCGGTCGCGGCGATCACCCAAGCGCCCCAGTTGCCCCATATGACCTTGGCGGCATCGGAGAAGGGCGCGTTGGAATGCGCGAGCGTGGCGTTTGGGATGATGCCCATTACGATGGTGGTGCAGGCGATGTAGAACACCGCAGCGATGATGGTGCCGAGGAAGGTGGCGCGAGGAATGGTCTTTTCAGGATCTTTCACATGGTCAGCCGGTACGGTGGCGCATTCAAGACCCAGGAACGCAAACATGGTGAACGCGGCGGCGGTGTTGATCGCTGACACCGGCGAAGTGGTGACATGACCGGATTCCAGCAGTTTCGGGTCGAAGTAAAAGAAGCCAAACACCACCAATGCCAGCAGCGGCGCGAGCTTGAGAATCACGGTAATCAATTGCAGGCTACCCGCCGCACGCACGCGCCAGATGTTGAGTGCCGTCAGTACCCACACCGCAGCAATTGCCGCCAGTCCGCCGAACAGCGGTACTTTGCCCAGCACTGGGAAGAACACCGTCAGATAGCTGGCAAAAGCCACGGCAATGGCGGCATTGGTACCGAGAATGCTGAGCCAGTAGATCCAGGCGATGATAAAACCGGCGAAATCGCCGAAGGCGGCGCGTGGATAGGCGTAAGGTCCGCCGGCCTTGGACAGGCGGCGCGATAGGCTGCTGAATACCCAGGCGAGCAACAGCGCGCCCACGGTGCTCAAACCCCAGCCCCACAGGCTGTAAATGCCATACAGGGCGAGCGAGGCGGGGAGCAGGAATATTCCCGAGCCCACCATGTTGCCGATTACAATGGACGTCGTCGTGGCAAGGCCGAGGCTGCGCTGGTTTGGCATGGTTGCGTCCGGGTGTTGCGACTGGTGGAGATTGTATCGGAATGTACCGGGTGGTTATGCGGCTGCTATGCAAGATAATTGGCAACCAATCAAGCTGATGCGACAATTCTTTCCTGGCGCTTTGGGCGCGGTATTGTTGCTGGCGGTGCCATTGGCGCATGCAGGTCTCAGTCTCAAGGCCATCTTTATGCTGTCCGGCGTGCGCGGCCAGTTTGGCCAGATGGCGCTGGATGTGGCACATCATCGTCTATATGTGACTGTTACCGGGAGCGACGCGCTGCTGGTGCTGGACCTCAACACGGGCGCCGTACGTGGCAAAATCACGGATCTGGATCAGCCGCGCGGTGTGGTTTATCTCCCGCACAACAATGTTCTGGCGGTGAACAACGGCGGCAGTGGCGATCTCAATCTTTATGCTGCGGACAGCCTGATACAAATTAGCAGTATCACGTTCGGCAGTAGAACCGGCGGCCTG
Organism: Gammaproteobacteria bacterium; assembly: GCA_050739255.1. Lineage (GTDB taxonomy): Bacteria > Pseudomonadota > Gammaproteobacteria > Natronospirales > REEB76 > REEB76. The sequence continues at coordinate 3,910 of JBOIAY010000001.1, read as the reverse complement.
CGCTATGACGCTGCTACCGGCCGTCTGTATCTCGGTTATGACGCTGGGCATCAGAGCGGCATCGCGATCCTGGACAGCAACGGCCGGCCTTTGGTGCAGTTGCCCTTGGGCAGCCATCCCTCGGGTTTCGTGGTGGATGCTGCCGCAAAACGCCTGTATGTGAACTTGCCCGACAGCCGCGAGATCGCCGTGTTTGATCTGTCTGACGATAAGCGCCTTGCCACTTGGCCCTTGGGTATTGAGAGCGGCACGAATTTCCCCATGGCGCTGGATGCCATCCACGGCTGGTTGTTTGTGGCCACGCGCTCGCCGGATCGCTTGCTGGTGCTGGAGGCGCGTACCGGGCGAATACTGCAGACGCTGATGGCGCCCGGCGATGTAGGCGACTTGTTTTACAACGCCGGCACCCAAGAGCTGTATGCCTCCGGCGGTGTGGGCAGAATCGTGGTGTATGCCAGCGGTAAAACAGGACGGCTGCTGGAAAGCGAAGATATCCATACACTGCGCGGCGCCCGGACTTCGCTGCTGGATCCCGTTATCGGTCATTATTATCTGGCGGTGCCGGCCGGCCGCGGCAGCGTCGCTGAAATCCGCGTATATGTGGTCACCGCGAATGAACAAGGGAACGCACTTTGGACGATGTTAAATTGTCGCTGGGATTGGCCGAAGCGGTGCGTCTGGCTTGTCTGCAGGCTGCACGCGAGGGCTATGAATCGGCTGCCATAAGCGGCCTGTGCCACGAAGGCGCTGTGGAAGCCTCACTGGATGCGGTCCGCATGCTGGATCTCAACGCCGTGATGGCCAAGCACGCTGCTGCATCGCAAAAAAAGCCCTGAGCCGGTTTGGCCGGGGGCTGATTTCTGCGCCGCAGCCGTTACAATTCCTTCAATCCGAAAGTTCATGAGGAGCCGCTGCGCGTGATGAATACCAAGTCCATCGCCGATTTCATCAAGCACCATTACCGGCATTTCAATGCCGCCACGCTGATTGATGCCGCGGAAGCTTACAAAAAACTATTGAAATCCGGCGGCAAGATGATGGTGACATTGGCGGGCGCCATGAGCACCGCGGAGCTAGGGCTGTCGCTCGCTGAAATGATTCGCCGGGACAAGGTGCATATTATCACCTGCACTGGTGCGAATCTGGAAGAAGACATCTTCAATCTCGTGGCTCACGATCATTACGTGCGCGTGCCGAAATACCGCGAGCTGTCGCCCCAGGAAGAGGAGAAACTGCTGTCGCGGCACTTGAACCGCGTCACCGACACCTGCATCCCGGAAGGCGAGGCTATCCGCCGCATTGAGAAGGCGGTGCTCGCGGAATGGCAGGCAGCAGACAGGAAAGGCGAACATTTTTTTCCCCATGAATTCATGTACAAGATCATCTGCAGCGGCGTGCTCAATCCGCATCACCAGATTGATTCGAAAGATTCCTGGATGGTGGCGGCGGCGGAAAAAAATCTACCCATCATCGTACCCGGCTGGGAGGATTCCACGCTTGGCAACGTCTTCGCGGCGCATTGCATGAAGGGTGACATCAAGAACGTCCATACGGTGCGCACCGGCATCGAGTACATGATGCTGCTGGCGGACTGGTATCAGAAAACCGCGCGCAAGACGCCGGTGGGATTTTTCCAGATCGGCGGCGGCATTGCCGGGGATTTCCCCATCTGCGTGGTGCCGATGCTGGAGCAGGACATGGAAATCCACGACATCCCGCTGTGGGCGTATTTCTGCCAGGTCAGCGATTCCACTACCAGCTACGGTTCCTATTCCGGTGCAGTGCCGAACGAGAAGATCACCTGGGGCAAGTTGGGCGCGGACACGCCGAAGTTCATCATCGAGTCCGACGCCACCATCGTAGCGCCGTTGATGTTTGCCTACATACTGGATGAATGAGGATCGTGTTATGAAACGTCATGCCATATTTCTGTTGTTGTTTCTGCTGCCGCTGGCAGCCTTGGCGGATGCGCTGCCATCCGTGCCTTATGTACAGGTGTCTGGACATGGCACGTTGACGGTGGTGCCGGACATGGTGCATGTTGCATTAACAGTGGGAAAAACCGACAAAAATCTCACTGCGGCGCGCGCCGATGTTGAACGGCGGGCCAGTCAGGTGATCGAGTCCGCGAAGAAACTCGGTATTCCTGAACGCGATATCAGTGCCACTACTATTTCCGTATGGCCGCAATATCAATGGCAGAACAACACCCAGGTTTTCGTAGGCGAGCACGTGAGCCGACACATCGAGATCACGCTGCGCGACATAACGCATTACGCCGATTTGGTGAGCGCGCTGGTTAAGGCCGGCGTAACCAACATCAGCAGCACCACGCTTGACCGCAGCGACATGCCGCAATTGCGTCGTCAGGCTCTGGCCAAGGCGGTGGACGATGCGCATGCGCGCGCTGCGGCCCTGGCGGACGCGGCCGGTGTGAGTCTCGGTTCCGTGTACAACATCACTGAGAACACTGCGTTTACGCGTCCCCGGCCGGTGATGATGGCCGCAAAAGTGGCGCCTTCAGGCGGAGCTGAATACGAATCAGGCACTATTGAAGTCACGGCTGACGTCAGCATCGTATATCTGCTGAAGAAAGCGCACTAATGGCGTCTGGGGTACAATCGAACAACTAACCAACCATGGGAGGTGTATTGTGAACAGCAACGTTATGAAAACCTTGACGGCCATCGCGACCCTGGCTCTATTACTGGCGGGCTGCGCCAGCATGGGCGGCGGCAGTTCCAGTGAAGAATTGCTGGCCTCGGGCCAACACAGTAACATCAAAGACCAGCAATACACGGACATCCATAATCAGGTCGATCTGGACGCCTTGTGGCAGAAAGCGTTTGCAAACATGTCTGCACCTACGAAGCCGGTAGTGGATTTTTCCAAGCAGATGGTGATTGCCGCATTTGCTGGTGAGCAGGAAACCAGCGGCTGGGTTGTGCGAGTATCCGACGTGGATGATTCAGGTCCGACGCTGAATGTGACCGTGACGGTTACTGTTCCCGGCAGAGATTGCCTTTTCACAAAAAATAAGGTATCGCAGCCGTATGGGATCACTGCAATACCTGCATCCAACAAACAAGTGCATTTCAATATCAAGCAGCATAATGCTGCTCCCTGCAGCTCCTAGATGTTGAATTGCTGATACAACCGGGGCAGGTCAGCAACGCTCTGCCCCGGCTGCTTTCAGAGGACGACACCTATGTCCGAAAATGGCTAGCCCGTGACGGCAGTGGCGGTATAGTAGCCGTCATGGATTCCGTCCAAACACAACTTGATCGGCGTATTTGCGGCCGCGCCCGCCTGGCGCGGGATCCGCGTTTCGACGGACGCTTCTTTATTGGCGTCACCTCCACCGGCATCTATTGCAGGCCCATCTGTCCCTCACCCACCGCGAAACGCCTCAATGTGCGGTATTTCCCTTCCGCAGCGGCTGCTGCGGAAGCCGGTTTTCGCCCGTGCCTGCGCTGCCGGCCCGAGACCGCGCCCGGCAGCCCTGCCTGGAATGGTACCTCGGCCACGGTCAGCCGTGGCTTGAGACTTATTGCCGAAGGTGCGCTGGATGAGGGCAGCGTGGAAACCCTGGCCGCGCGTCTGGGCGTCAGCGCACGCCACCTGCACCGTTTGTTTCTGCAACATCTGGGCGCGCCGCCCATCGCGGTGGCGCAGACGCGGCGGCTGCATTTCGCCAAGCAACTTGTCAGCGATACAGGGTTGCCCATGACGCAGGTGGCGCTGGCGTCCGGTTTCCAGAGTCTTCGCCGCTTCAACGATATCTTTCAGAAGTTGTACGGACGTACGCCGTCGGAATTACGCCGTCTGGGCAAAACTGCATCACCAGGCACGGAGCGCAATGAATATGTATTCCGTCTTGCTTATCGCCCACCTTACGAGTGGGATGCAT